>JAFGKK010000137.1 GCA_016928575.1 Anaerolineales bacterium | reverse complement strand
CGCGGGGCAGGCGCGGGGACAGGCGCGGGGACAGGCGCAGGGGCAGGCGCGGGGCAGGCCCTATTCTCCGTTTGTGCGTCTTCCGCTGGCTAAATCCCTGCGCAATATGCGAGTCCGATCGTGCCTGGCCCGACATGCGTTCCGATCGTCGGGCTGACCTCGCTGAGGATGCATTCATCCGGCTGGAAACGGTCCTGCGCGGCATGCATCAGCGCCTGGGCTTCTTCCAGGGCCGAGGCGTGCAGCGGGCTGATCCGTAGGGGGCGCCGGCCGGCGACCTGCGCTTCGACCAGGTCCAGCATCCGCTCCGTGGCCTTCTTTTTCGTGCGCACGCTTTCCAGCGCCTCCACTTTGCCTTCCCGGACGGTGAGCAGGGGCTTCAGATTCAGCGCGGTGCCCAGGAACCGTTGGGCTCCGCCGATCCGTCCGCCGCGGTGCAGGAACTCGAGCGTGTCGACCACGAACACCACGTTGGTGCACGCGATGGCTTGGCGGGCGGCCTGCGCCGCCTCCGCAAGCCGGGCGCCGGATTGCGCGGAACGCGCCGCGGCGAGGGCGGCGAAACCCTCGGCCATGGCCGAACTCATGGAATCCACGATTTCGATCGAGGCGTCCGGCATGGATTGCTTGGCGCGCACGGCGGATTCGACGGTGCCGGAAAGACGGCTGGAGATGAACACGCCCAGAATGGATTTTCCCTCGGCCAGGATCGGGGCGAATATCCTGATGAATTCCTCCGGGGTGGTCTGGGAAGTGGTCGGGATTGTCTTGGAGGTTTTCAACCGGGCATAGAACTGCTCGGGGGTGATGTCCAAGCCGTCATGGAGGGTTTTTCCGTCCCACACAACCGCGAGCGGGGCGACCTGAATGCCGTATTGCCGCAGTAATTCCGGCGGGATGTGCGCGGTGCTGTCGGTTACAACTACGGTTTGGTTCATGGCTTTCCTCCCGGCAGCCGGTTTCGTCAATTTCGTCGATTTCCATTATACCGGACGGTCCGGTGCGGATGGGATTCGAACCGGTGGAGCGGCGCCGTGGAATCCGCGGTTGACGGGTTTCTCACGGCTACCGTACAATGCCCGGCATGGAAAAGCAGGCGCCGAAAACCGTTCTCGTTCACCGCGGCCGCAAGTTCGAGGTCCGCAGCGGAACCACGCTGCGCGACGCGATCCGCAAAACCGGCCTTTCCCCTGAAGCCGTCCTGGCCGTCCGGGACGGCGAGCTAGTCATCGACGACCGGATCCTCCAGCCGGGCGAGGAGATCCGGCTGGTGTCGGTGATGTCCGGAGGCTGAGGATGAAGTGCCGCAAGTGCGGGGAGCGCGCGGCGATCAACATGCGCCAGCACAAGCTGGCGCTGTGCCGCGCGCATTTCCTGGAGTGGCTTCCCGAACAGACCGAGAAGGCGATCGCACACTACCGCATGTTCGCACACGGGGACAGAATCCTCGTTGCCGTGAGCGGCGGAAAGGATTCGTTGGCGCTGTGGGACGTGCTTTGCCGCCTGGGCTACGCGGCCGACGGCCTCTACATCGATCTGGGGATCGACGAGGGGACCGCCCATTCGTCGAAATCGCGCGCACTGTGCGAGGAGTTCGCCGCCGCGCGCGGCGTGCCGCTGAAGGTGGTCTCCGTCGCGGAGGAATACGGCGCGTCGATCCCGGAAGCCGCGCGCCGTACGCTCCGCGGAAGGCGCAAGCCGTGTGCCGTCTGCGGAATGGTCAAGCGGCATATCATGAACCGGATCTCCCGCGAAGGGGGATACGCCGCCGTGGCGACCGGGCACAACCTCGACGACGAGGCCGCCGTCCTGCTCCACAACGCCATGATCTGGGCCGGGGGGTACCTCGCCCGCCAAGCGCCGGTTCTGCCGGCCACGCGTCCGGGACTCGCGCGGAAGGTGAAACCCTTCTGCCGGATGTACGAGCGCGAAACGGCGGCGTATGCGCTGATGACGCCGATTGAATACCTCTACGAAGAGTGTCCCTTCTCCGAGGGTTCCTCGACCCTGTATTACAAGAACCTGCTTAACCGGATGGAAGAGGACCGCCCGGGGGCCAAACTGCAGTTCTACCTGGCCTTTCTGCAAGCCAAGGAGCAGGGGCTGTTCGCCCCGGGCGCGTCGGGGGATGCCGACCTGCACGAGTGCGAGAAATGCGGGCAACCCACCTCCGCGCCGGGCAAATGCGCCTTTTGCCGTCTGTGGGACACCCTCACGCCCCAACCCCCTCTTCCAGCTGATGCTGGGAGAGGGGGAGTGAAGGAGTGAGGGAGATAGATAGAAGGATGTCATGAAACAACACCGCTTTTTCCCGCTCGTCACCGCCGTCTTCGTTACCGCGCTGATTGTTTCGAACATCGTCGCCGTTAAGCAAATCGAGCTCGGACCCTTCAAGCTCACCGCGGCCCTGCTGATCTTCTCGGTGTCCTACATCTTCGGCGATGTGCTCACCGAGGTGTACGGCTACGCCAAGGCGCGGCAAGTGATCTGGATCGGGTTCGGCTGCAATTTGCTGGCAGTGGTTTCGTTCCTCGCGGCCGGCGCGCTGCCGCCTTCCTCCACCTGGGCCCTGCCGGGGTTTGAATCGTCCGCGGCGTCGCAAACCGCCTACGACGCGATCCTCGGCTACACCCCGCTGATTTTGCTGGCGTCGTTCGCCGCCTACCTGGCCGGGGAATTCCTCAACTCGTTCGTGATGGCCAAGATGAAGATCTGGAGCGGGGGGCGCCGCCTTTGGATGCGCACGATCGGCTCCACCTTCGTGGCCCAAATCGCCGATACGGGGATCTTCGTTGGGATTCTCGCCTTCGGAGGCCTGGTCGCGCCCGGCGACGTGCTGCCGATCATGCTCGGCGAGTGGCTTTCCAAGGTCGCCTACGAGGTGTTGGCCACGCCGGTCACCTACCGGGTGGTCAATTGGCTGAAGCGCAAGGAGAACGAGGATTATTTCGACCGCGAGACGGATTTCACGCCGTTTAAATTCTGACCACTCCCGATTGACGGGTCATCCGCATAAAAAAAACGATCAGACCAATGAACGCGATGGCTGCCGGCATACGGCGGCGCGTTGCATGCCGGACGACCTTCCCCCCGGTCTATTTCCGAGCGTCCTCCGCGTCACACCGGCATGATCCGCGGCTCCTGGTTGGCGGCGTTCTTGCGGTGGTTCCAATACCCCTCGACGGCGAACAGGATCAGCGCCAGCCAAATGATGACGAACCCCGTCAACCGCTCCGGCGTCAGCGGTTCGTCGTAGAGAAGCACGCCGAGCAAAAAATACATCGAGGGGGCGATGTATTGCAGCACGCCGACCAGGAACAGCGTAATGCGCTGGGTCGCCGCGGCGAACAGCAGCAGGGGGACCGCGGTGACCGCACCCGCACCGATCAGCAGCAGGTTGATCGCCGGGCCGGAATGGAGGAAAGCCCCGGTGCCGGATAGCTCCATGGCCAGCAGGTAGGCGAGCGCCGGCAGCAGCAGGAGCGTCGTTTCCAGCGCAATGCTGTGCAGTGCACTCAACGGGGCCACCTTCTGCAGGAAGCCGTAAATTCCGAACGAGCAAGCCAGGACCAAGGCGATCCAGGGGAAATACCCGTAGGCGAAGGTCAGGTAGAGCATCCCGGCCGCGGCCAGGGCGACCGGGATCCATTGGAAAGGCCGCAGCCGCTCGCGCAGAAACGCCATCCCCAGCAGCATGGAAAGCAGCGGGTTGATGAAATACCCCAGACTGGTCTCGACGATGTTGCCGGTGATGGTCGCCCAGACGTAGATCAGCCAGTTGACCGCCAGGAACACCGCCGCCGCGCCGTAAATCAGCAGGATCCGCGGCGAGGAAATCTCGGCCTTGAACGCCCTCCCCTGACCGAGCACGGCGAGCAGGATCATCATGAAAACGAACGACCATACGATTCGGTGGCCGAGAAGCTGCAGGGCGGGGATCCCCTGCAGGGCCTTCCAGTACATCGGAAAGAGCCCCCAGGTGAAATAGGCGAGGACCGCGTACCAAAAACCCTTATGCATCCGATCCGCTCCCCGTCCGCATCCGTTTTTCCACGCTTTCGATTTTCTCCTCCATCGTCTGCCCGCGGTCGGTGCGGGTGTTGAACTTCAGCGCGCTGAAGATGCGCGGGGCGCCCATCCGGTGCACCTCCTCGTGGCAGCGTTTGACCGCCGCAAGCACTTCGTCCCACTCCCCCTCGAGGTTGGTGCCGTTGGCGTGCAGCTGGACCTTCACTCCGGCGCCGCGCAGGATCTGCTCGCAGGCGGCGACGTACGGCGAGAGCGAAACGCCCGCGCCGAGCGGGACGATTGTAAAATCCACGATCACTTTCATCGGGGCCTCCCGGAAACCTTTTTCACCGCAGAGCCCGCCCCCGGCGGGCCGGGGGACACAGAGGACGCGGAGTTTTTTATTATAATTTATTGTATCTGCTCAGCCTCAGTAATATTGAAATGAAATCCTGCTCTTTTCCATCCTCACCCCTATCCCCTGGCCCCTTCCCCCTCTCCTG
>JAFGKK010000136.1 GCA_016928575.1 Anaerolineales bacterium | reverse complement strand
TTGAGGTGGGGTTCGTTCATGGAATAGAACACCTTGGACTCGGCCGGGATTCGTTTTTCGATCAACCTTTTTGCAGTGGAGTCATATTTTCATTTGTTTTGTCCAAATTATTGCGAAATTGGTTGAAAAGACCGGTCAAGCCGGCTGGATAGGCTAGGATGGTATGGTATGCGTTCTTTACGGATCCATGCGGTTTTTCCAAAGGTTTTCCTTATCCGGTTTGGGCCTAGAAATAAAAAAACACCGATAAATCTGGTTGGAAAGTTAAGACTCCTCTGCAAGAACATGAAGAATAAACTCAAAGACGCCAAGTCCGTGAAGAATTCCTGAAAAAAACTTGGCGTTCTTCGCCTCTTTGCGGTGCGAAATGGCTTTTTGCAGTGAAGTCATGTTTGATTTTCTGTATTTACTAAGTCACCCCCTCATCCGCCCTCCCGTCGCTGTCACTCGCTGTGCTCGGGACAAGCACTCGGGACAGGCGCTTGGGACAATGACGGGAGGATGGGATGAGGGAGATGTGTTAGGGCGCGTTTTTCGGTGTTTTCAACTTCCCTTACATCGGGGCGAGCAGACGCTTTTTTTCAACATCCTCAATAGGGAAACGAAGACGGGATTGGGTGAAATTCGGGAATCCCTTGATATACTCCGGATCAGCTCCCCGTTTCCGAGGGCTCCGCGCAGGTATGGCCTCGGTTTTTTAGAAGCCCTCGGATAAATGGGGAGGAACGACTGGACACGCTTCGATACCGAAAGTAACAAAGCGCTGGCTTTTCCCGGCGAGGCGGTCTTTGTCGATAATATTTTTCGGTTTCATCTCCTGGCCGGATGTACAAGTTGCCGGCAAACGCAGGGCGGGATAGACGCCGGGGTTAAGCATGAATGCGGAACGGACATACCGTTTGTCTCTCTACCAAACCGGGACCTTTCTGGCGGTCCTGATCGGCCAGATCGTGCTGGGAACCGCGTTCCTGTTGCTGTTGCAGGGGTTCGCATCGATCCCGCAGGGCATTCAATATCTCCTTCTGACCGCGCTGATCGCGGCGGCGTTTATAACTTCGCCCCTCTTCGCCGTCACGCCCGCCGAGGCGCGCCTTGCGGGCCGCGCGTTCGTCATCCGGCCAAAGCGGGGCGGGGAACAGATCATCGTCGAGGGTGACGTCCTCTCTTATGCCTATTACCAGGAATTAATCCTATTCAGCCTGAAGATCAACCTGCGCAATGGGGAGACGATCTCGGTGATTCGCTTTAAATGGGGGGATTCATCCGATTTCCAAGCTTTCTTTGAGGCGTTGGAAACGCTCATCGGCGGCGGCGCGGCGGCGCCCGGGACGGGCCGGCGGTCGGCGACGTTTTACGGATCGCGGGCTAAGCGGATCGTCACGTTCGTCCTGCTCGCCTTCTTCCTCGCGGCGGCGGCCGCTTTGCTCCTGAGCGGCGGATTCCGCATGTGGAATCCAGTCGGGATCTATTATTTTTGGGTGCTGCCGGCCGCCTTCTTTCTCAAGATGTGGAAGGGGAAATGATCCGGCGGAGGGAGAGCCTCTGGTCCTATTAATGACTCCAATGCAAGAACATGAAGAATAACCGCAAAGACGCCAAGTCCGCAAAGAATTCCTGGGAAAAACTTGGCGTTCTTCGCGTCTTTGCAGTGAAGTTATTAATTCCTGCGCCGGTTTTCCATGGCGGAGTGCGCCGAAAAAGTGAAGCAACCGCTTCCGACGCCGGAGTCATTCAGGATTGCGACAGAAAATTGCGAATATCATCTCCTTTCGGAAGACGCTACCTTCGGGATGCTCATCCCGCCGGGGAGATGGAGCGCCGAAGCCTACCGGCAGCTGACCGACGGGGAAATCCTGAACGGCTGTTAGCTGGCGAAGAAGTGGGCGACGGCGACGGCAATCCGATAAAGAGCGGAAAAAGTCTCCTTCGGGGGAAAGGGCAACTAGGGGTGGGAAAAATCAAAATAGCGATTGCCATGCGGCGGTTTACTAAAAGGGCATGACGGATCGTGTCCAAAGAACGGGGTTGTTTTCGCTGTAAAACGGGGTTTTTTCCATGCCGCTCCGCACAACCATGGATGATCCCGGAGTGTTCAAGACGATGGAATATAAAAAGAAATGGCCGGCATGTCTCCGTATAATGACAATCGTAACCAATCCGGATAGAAAGTGAGGAAATCTTGATGGAAGATCAACCGACCCTGCGTAGGGTTGCGTTCACCCACAGCGTGCTGGAAGGGAGCGCTTTCGAAGTCGGGCGGATGCAGGGCGAACTTCTCGCAGAGCGATCGCCGAAGGCGGCCGAATTTTTCACCTCCCCGCCGCCCAACCGCGAGCCGCTCAATCCGAAGGAGACCGATGCCGCTTTGTCCTTCTTCCGCAAGCACACCCCCGGCCTGGAGGAGGAAATGGCGGGCTTCGCCAAAGCCCTGGGCGCGCCCGTCGAGCGGTCGGTCTATTACGCCGTCACCTATCCGGGCGGCGGGCGTTGCAGCCACTTCGCCGTCCTGCCGAACATCTCCGCCGACGGGCATTTGCGCGTCGGGCGGAGCTACGAGTTCAGCCACGAGCAGTCGGATCTGCGCCTTGTCACCATGCGGATCGACGGCCGGCCGGCGCACGTCGGTTTCTCCGAAGTGCTGTTCGGCCGCGACGACGGCCTGAACGAACACGGGCTGTGTGCCACCATCTCGGCGGGCGCGCCCATGGCCCCGACCCAACCGGGCGGCTGCATGTTCTGGGCCGTGGTCCGCACGGTGCTGGACCGCTGCGCCAATGTGGAGGATGCCGTTGAATTGGTACGAACGATTCCGGTCTCCTTCAACTTTAACCTGGTCCTGGCCGACGCTTCCGGCCGGGCCGCGCTGATGGAGATCGCCTGTACCCACCGGGCGGTCAAGCGCATCGATTCGGAAACCCCCGAGTCATTCCTACTCTCCACAAACCACTACAACCTGCCGGAGATGAAGCCCCATGACCTGGGCCGGATGTGGAACTCGCTGGTCCGGTACAAAACCATCCGCAAACGGCTGGAAGACGCCGCGCCCAGGGTGTCGTTCGCAACCATCAAAGGCATCCTCTCGGACGTTTACCCGAACGGTACTTGCTGCCATCATTACAGCGACTATCTGGGCACGCTTTGGGCGGGAGTATTCGACTTGCAGGATAGGAAGTTGGACGTCTGTTTCGGCGCGCCGACCCACAATCCGTGGCACTCCTTTCAATTAAATGATCGGGCCGGAACGACGGATTACGCCGTCACGCTCCCGGACATACCCGCCGATCCATCCCTTTTCCGCAAACTGGCTCCCGGAATGGAGGAATAAAAACGGTAAACTGCGAATGCTATCCTTCCGCCTTTGCCGGTCGGATTTATGAGGAGTTGCCCCGGATGGACCAAGGCCGCCCCGGAAACGGATCATTGCCGGCGCAACTCAACGGCGGGTTGTGCCGAACACTCATCGGACTCGACGCCGGGTTTGACGCGGGGTTTCGACGCTGCTCATAGGAATGCCGGTCGCCGCGGCCATATCTGTAGGAGGCCGCCCCATGTTCGGCAAGGCTGCAGCGAAGGGATTTATGACCGGCTTGATCTACGGCGGCCCTCCGGGATCCTGTTAGGGGCTGTTCTTCAGCCCGTTTGCGGGAGTAATTTCAACAGGAGCGGCAACGGCAAGCCATCGTTCGAAGGGAAAGCCGGACCGGGAGGCGTCGGCGGCCTGATCGCAGGTTTGATCGTATGTTTTCTGCTGATCGTCGGCATGGAAGCCTGATATGCCACAAGACGCCCGCCGCACAGAAGGCGGGCGTTGGTTTTACGGTTGTAAAAACACGCCGGAGGAAACGAATAGGAAACTTCTTTCTGTGCCCTTTGTGCTTTGAATGGTGATAAAGCCACAGAGAAAACAAAACCAATAGTATCTGCTCAGCCTCAGTAATATTGAAATGAAATCCTGCTCTTTTCCATCCTCACCCCTATCCCCTGGCCCCTTCCCCCTCTCCTG
>JAFGKK010000135.1 GCA_016928575.1 Anaerolineales bacterium | reverse complement strand
CTACGGAGTTCGAGCCAGGTGCTGTGCTGGGGGAATAACCAGTACGGCGAGTTGGGGGATGGGACTTCGTCGAACAGAAATCTGCCCGTCTACGTCAATGTGATCACCCATAGTGGTGATGAAGTGCTTCAGCTTGCCGCAGGGCGGCATCACACCTGCGCGCGGATGAATGTAAACAGGGTGCGGTGCTGGGGAAACAACCAATTCGGCCAGCTAGGCGACGGGACCAATCTGGCCAGCGCCCTTCCCTGCACCGCGAACACCGGCGGCGCGGATATCTCTGTGATCGCCACCGGTTCCTGGCACACGTGCGCCGGCACCTCGCAGGGCGAGGTGCTCTGTTGGGGCAAGAATACCTACGGCCAGTTGGGAAACGGGACAAACACGGACAGCAATACGCCGGTGGAATCCTTGGGAGCGGGAGAATCAAGCGCGCGGTGAAAAAGCGCCGAAATCCAAGAGACAGCCGTCGCCTTTAACGGATTTCATCCACTCGACCGAGCGTCGGTCTGGCAGATGTCATCCCCGAATTGGGACGATACCGGCATCCTACCGGCGACGTTCGAGATCACCGGCGCCGGGCCGGTTTTTTCCTACGCCTTTCCGGCCCGCTTGGCGACGAGCTTCGTGTTCGATCTGTCTTGAAACCCGCCCGGCTCTCCAATCCAACCGCCCGCTCCGACCCCCGCCTCCTTCTCCCAAGGAAAGGAGGCAGGGATCATCGCGCGCAGACTATTCTGAAAACAGGCGGGGACAGGGAGCCAGGTCGGGATGAGGAAAAACCGATACAATCCCTCTCCAAGATGGAGCAAAACCGCCGGCGAAAGGAAGACAAGCCATGACCGATCCTGGAATGAAAGAACGATTGCGCGCGGCATTTCCCGTTGCGGAGGAAATCCCCGCCGAATTCCGCCCGGATCCTTCGGGATACGAAAGGCTGTACCTGGTCAACGGCCGGGTGCGGGCTTGGGAGGGCGAGACCGTCGAGGTCCGTTCGCCGGTCTGCCTGCGAAGCGGCCAAACGCTCGAGCGCGCGTTGGTCGGGCATGCGCCGGTGATGGACGACGCCACGGTGATGTCCGCGGTCGAGGCGGCGGAAAAGGCCTGGGACGGCGGGCTCGGCGAGTGGCCGACGATGAGCGTCCGCGGCCGGATCGAGGCCGTGGAGCAATTCCTGGAACGGATGGCGGAGGCGCGCGATGAGGTGGTGCGGCTGTTGATGTGGGAGATCGGCAAGAACCTGGAGGACAGCCGCAAGGAATTCGACCGGACCGTTGACTACATCCGCCGCACCGTGGAAGCCCTCAAGGAATTGGACCGCGCCAACTCACGCTTCGCCCTCGACGTCGGGATCATCGCCCAGATCCGCCGCGCCCCGCTCGGGGTCTGCCTTTCGATGGGCCCGTTTAACTACCCGCTCAACGAGACCTACACCACCCTCCTGCCGGCGCTGATCATGGGCAACACGGCGGTGGTCAAGCCGCCCAAGTTCGGAACCCTGGTGCACCAGCCTTTGCTGGGGGCGTTCGCCGAATCCTTCCCGCCGGGCGTGGTCAACTTCATCTACGGCCCCGGCGGCAGGATCATCGAGCCGATCCTGCGCAGCGGACGGATCGACGTGCTGGCCTTCATCGGCACCAGCCGCGTGGCCGACCTACTCAAGCAGCAGCATCCGCGCCCTCACCGCCTGCGGGCGGTGCTCGGCCTGGACGCCAAGAATCCCGCGCTGATCATGCCCGACGCCGACCTGCAGAACGCGGTCAAGGAATCGGTCCGCGGGTCGCTGAGCTTCAACGGCCAGCGCTGCACGGCGCTGAAAATTTTTTTCGTCCACGAGTCGATCGCCGAAAAATTCCTGGCGGAGTTCGCGAAGGCGGTCAACGCCCTGGCTGTCGGGATGCCCTGGCAGCCTAAGGTCGGTATCACGCCGCTTCCGGAGCCGGGCAAGGCGGGCAAGCTGAAAGCCTACATCGACGAAGCCATCTCGAAAGGCGCGCAGGTGGTCAATCCCGGCGGGGGAACGGCCTGCGAAAGCCTCTTCTTCCCGGCCGTCGTCCATCCGCTGTCGGCGGAATGCGCCCTCTACCGCGAGGAACAGTTCGGGCCGGTAATACCGGTCTGCTCCTACCGCGACGAGCAGGAATTCTTCGATTTCGTGGCGAAATCCAATTTCGGCCAGCAGGCCAGCCTGTTCGGCAACGACCCGGTCAAAATCGGCGCGCTGATCGATAAGCTCGCCAACCAGGTGTGCCGGATCAACCTCAACAGCCAGTGCCAGCGCGGCCCGGATTCCCTGCCTTTCACCGGGCGCAAGGATTCGGCCGAGATGACCCTCTCGATCAGCGACGCGCTGCGCGCCTTCTCGATCCGCTCGCTGGTGGCGGCCGAATCCAACCCCGCCAACCGCGAGCTGATTCAGAACATCGTCAACGGAAGAAAGTCGAGTTTCCTGAATACCGATTTCATTCTATAGGTTCCCGGTTTGAAAACAGCGGGATTTGCTTTTTTCCACGGAGAACACGGAGGATCACGGATAATTCCTTAATTGAAATCCTCCGCGCCCCTCTGTGCCCTCCATGGATTTTTCCTCCTGCGTTACCGGATGGCGGAGGACGGTCTTTATCTTTCCGGGTGCCGTCCGCCGCGGATCGCCCGGGTAGACCTCGTGGTAGTCACCGCGAAATCCAATCCGACCAACCGTGAGTTATTCCAGAACATCGACAACGGGCGGAATTCCAGCTTTCTGAATACCGACTTCATCCTGCAGCGAAGCCCGCCCCCCTGCGGTCCCCCCATCCCGCGAAGCGGGATGGGGGGACCGCAGGGAGGCGGGGATTTGCATGCAAGCGCATTTGCCGCGATAATCCCTCGCGTAACTCATCTTTCTTCCCCCGGGAGGCCGCCATGCAGCCGCCGCTTGCGTACCCGCTCACCTTCTCCTTCAAGATCATCTCGTTCGCCTCGCAGTTTTTCGTCCGCGATGCGGGAGGCAACCTCGTCGCCTGCGTCCGCCAGAAGATCCTCGCCCTCAAGGAAGCCGTGACGGTCTTCGCCGACGAAAAGCAGACTCGCCAACTGTTCACCATCAAGGCCGACAGAATCCTCGACTGGTCCGCCCGCTACAATTTCACCTCCGCCCAGGGCGCGAACGTGGGCGCCGTGAAACGGCAGGGGATGAGATCGCTCTGGAAGGCAACCTACGACATTCTGGAAGGCGACAATCCGGTCATGAAGATCCAGGAGGCGAATCCCTGGATCAAGATGGCGGATGCGCTGCTGTCGGAAATTCCCTTCCTCAACCTGATTGCGGGCTACGTGTTTCATCCGGTGTATGAAGTGACCCGCGCCGACGGCGCGCCGGTGATGCGGATGACCAAACAGCCCGCTTTCTTCGAGGGAAAATTCCTGGTGGAGAAGCTGGGCGACCTGACCGCCGTCGAGGAACAACGGGTTCTGCTCAGCCTGATGATGGCGATCCTGCTTGAGCGCGCGCGGGGATAGCCGCAGGCTGGACTTGGGGGCATAGACCATCCACGGAGGGCGCGGATAGGCAATAAGGAAATAGCCTTTTCCTCCGTGCTCTCCGTGGATTAATCCTTCCTCATCGCCGGATGCCGCAAAACCAGCCTGAACCTCCCCGCCGCCGTGCAGTCCGCGCCGCGCGGCCGATTCGCCGGGCACGGACCGAAGCCCCTGCCGCGGTCTCCAGCAAGCGGAAAAAGCCGCCGCCGGGGAAGCATCGCCCTCAACAAAGCCCGCAAACCGCCAGCGCGGCGCCCATGCCGGCCGCCACCGGCGCGGAAGACGGCTTGGGCAGGCCCGGCGAGGGGAAGAACGGAAGGACCAATCCGGCGAACGGCCCGATTCGACCGACGACGGTCAGCGCCCACGGCTCGGCCGCGTTTTTCCCGGCCCCGTCTTGGGCGATGCCGTCCAGCTTGTGTTTACGATCATCAGCGGGATGGAAATCCATGAGCCGCATTTCAGCGCAATCGGCGCACCGGCGAGTGCAAGACTCACGGATTTCTTAATTTACCCGCGAATAACAGGCCCTGAACGCCTTCCATTCCAGCCGCGATCAACGGCAGGGAAGGAGATCGAGGGAAATCTTGCACGCCGATTGCCGGCCGAAAGCAAGGCGGCGGAAACCGTACGGGATGGCTCCCTCTTGCGGAATATGGAGGATTCAAGTACACTTTCTGAAATTCTGTTCTGGGGGGCGGGAATATGGCCGGCGGCAAAGAAAAAGCTCTCGAATCCGCATTGACCGAACTGAAAAAGAAATACGGCGACGGCGCCGTTATGCGCCTGGGCGAAGCCACGCGGCTGGCGGTGGAGGTGATTCCCACCGGTTCGCTGGCCCTCGACATCGCCCTGGGCGTGGGGGGCATTCCCCGCGGGCGGGTGACCGAGGTCTTCGGCCCCGAATCCTCCGGCAAGACCACCCTTTGCCAGCACATCGTCGCCGAAACCCAGAAGCGCGGCGGCAACTGCGCCTACATCGACATGGAGCACGCGCTCGATCCGGTCTACGCCGCCAAATGCGGGGTCGACACCGATTCCCTCTACGTCGCCCAGCCCGACACCGGCGAGCAGGCGCTGGAAATCGCCGAGACTCTGATCCGCTCGGGCGGGGTGGACGTGGTGGTGGTGGATTCGGTCGCCGCCCTGGTGCCGCGGGCCGAGATCGAAGGCGACATGGGCGACGCCACGATGGGCATGCAGGCCCGGCTGATGAGCCAGGCGCTGCGCAAGCTTTCCAGCGTGATCCGCCAAACCAACACCGCGGTGATCTTCACCAACCAATTGCGCCAGAAGATCGGTGTCATGTTCGGCAACCCCGAAACCACCACCGGCGGGATGGCGCTTAAGTTTTACGCCTCGGTCCGCCTCGACGTGCGCCGGGTGCAATCGATCAAGAACGGCGCCGAGGTGGTCGGCTCGCGGACCCGCGTGCGAGTGGTCAAAAACAAGGTCGCGCCGCCCTTCCGCGAGGCCGAGTTCGACATCATGTACAATGAAGGCATCTCCAAGGCGGGCGACCTGATCGACATCGGCACCCAACTGGAGTTGATCACCAAACGCGGCGCCTTCTTCTCGTTCCAGGACCAGCGCATCGGCCAGGGACGGGAGAACGCCAAACAATACTTGAAGGAGCATCCGGAGATCACCGAAATCCTCGAAACGGCCGTCCGGGAAAAAGCGATGGCCGGCATGGGTGCGGCGGATCGCCCCTCCTCCGAAAAGGAGGAAGGGGAAGAAACGGATGCGGAGGCCTAGGGTTGCTCCCGGGCCGGCGGAAAAACCATATTGCGTGAAGGATCAACCGGGACGTTCCCTTTCCCGGAAACCCTTCACGGGCTACGGACTGACCAAAAGCATTTCTGGAACCCTCCCGCGGAGGTGCGGGAAATGGAACAACGGTTTTGGCCGCTGAACCATTTTACAAAGCGTCACCGGTTGTTGAGTCGCCGCCTTCAAAAAAGGGCCGGCGGAGGCGTCCGTCTGTCTCGCGTCGGTTCATGAGTTCGCGCCTTTCCTGACGCCGGGTTCCAATCCGATTTTTCCTGTTGATGCTTCAGGCAGCCGTAGCCCCTTATCGGGTTGCGGCTGTTTTCATTTTGAGGGACCCTTGCCGAGGAAAATCACCGCCTTGCGGGCGGGCGCAAAGGGGCGGACGGTTACAGTGGAGCTCGACGGGACGGAATCCTTCCGGCTCGGCAAGACGTCCGCCGCCGGATTGTTTCCGGGGCAATCCCTCGAGCCGCAGGAGATCGAACGGCTGCGGGGCGACAGCCGGGTGGAGGAAGCCAGCATCCGGTGCCTTGGGCTGCTGGCCCGCCGCCCGCGGTCGCGCGCGGAGATCGAGCGTTACCTGCAGCGGCGGAAGCTTCCCGAGGCGGAGATCCGGCGGGTTGTGGACCGCCTCTCCGAGCACGGGTGGATCGACGACCGCAAGTTCGCCCGCGCCTGGGTGGAGAACCGTCAGGAATTCCGGCCGCGCTCCGCGCGGGCGTTGCACTCGGAACTGCGCCGGTTCGGCATTCCGGAAACGGACGCCCGGGAGGCGCTGGAGGGGGTGCGCGAGGAGGAGGCGGCGCTTTCGGCCGCCCGGAAAAAAGCGCCGCGCTTGTTGCGCGCCGCCGGGACGACCCCGGAAGCCCGGCGTATTTTCCAGCAGAAGATGGCCGCGCATCTGGCCTCGCGCGGATTTGCGTTCGACCTTTCGCGGGAAACCGCCCGGGCGGTCTGGGACGAATGCGCGCAGGCCGGCGCGGGCGACAGCGAATGAATGACCGCGCAGCAAGCCGTGCGGTATCAAAGCCCCGCCCCGGCTTCGCCGGGCGAGGCCGGGGAGCGCAAATACGAAGAACTGCGCGGCAAGCCCCCCGCTCCCCCCGCTTCGCGAGGGCGGGCGTGAGGGCAGGCGCGGGGTATTCATCATTCCGCAAGAGCGGGAAAAAAAATCTTTGCAAGGAGGTTCCGAATGGGCGAGTCGTCGGGTTTTTTGACAATCATCCTTGCCGCCTCGGGGCTCGGGTTGGGTGTGATCGCGGGTTTCGCCGTCCGCCATATCGTTGCACTGCGCCGGGCGGCGGAGGCGCAGGCGAAAATCGATGAAAAAATATCCGCGGCGGAAAACCGCGCGCGCCAGATCGAAATCCAGGCCAAGGACGCCGCCTTAAAGCTGCGCGACGGCGCGGAAGAGGAGATCCGCCGGCGCCGGACGGACCTGAGCGCCGAGGAGGAGCGGCTGGGACGCCGGCGGTCCGAAGTCGACCACCGCATGGAGCGCCTGGAACAGCGCGAGCAAACGCTGAACAAGCGCCAAAGCGCGCTCGACCGCCGCGCCAACGAGCTGGAGAAGGTCCATGCCGAGCGTCTGGTGGAACTGCAAAAAGTCGCCGGGATGACGGTCGACGAGGCGCGCGGAATCCTGCTGGCGGAGGTGGAGAAGGAATCGCGGGCCGACATGGCCCGCACCATCCGCCAGATCGAAGACGAAGCCCGCGCCGAGGGCGAGCGCCGCGCCCGCGAGCTGGTGGCGGACGCCATCCAGCGCGTCGCCTCGGAGCACGTCTCCGAAGTGGCGGTCTCGGTCGTTCCGCTGCCGAGCGAGGAGATGAAAGGCCGGATCATCGGCCGCAACGGCCGCAACATCCGCGCCTTCGAGCAGGCCGCGGGGGTGGACGTGATCGTCGACGACACCCCGGAGGCGGTGACGATCTCCTCCTTCGATCCGGTCCGCCGCGAGGTGGCCCGCCGGGCGCTGGCCAAGCTGATCCTCGACGGCCGCATCCATCCGGCCCACATCGAAAAGGTCCTCGAGGATTCCCGCAAGGAAGTGGATAAGGTGATCCTGGAAGAGGGCGAACGGGCGTCCTTTGAATCCGGGGTGCCGGGCCTGCACCCGGAAATCCTCAAAAAGCTGGGCACGCTCAAGTTCCGCATGTCCTACGGGCAAGATCAGCACTCCCACGCGGTCGAGACCGCCCTCCTGGCCGGTGTGATCGCCGCCGAACTGGGCGCCGATGTGGCCGCCGCCAAAGCCGGCGGTCTGCTCCACGACCTCGGCAAGGCGATGGACCACGAAGTGGAAGGCACGCACGCGGCGATCGGCGCCGACTTCATCAAGCGCTACGGGGTACCCGAGAAGATCGTCAACATCGTCGCCGCCCACCATCACGAATCCGAACAGGAAAGCGTCGAGGCGGTGATCGTCGAAGCGGCCGACGCCATCTCCGGCGCCCGGCCCGGAGCCCGGAGGGAGAATCTCGAACAGTACGTCAAGCGCATCCGCACCCTGGAAGACATCGCCACCTCGTTCGAGGGGGTGGACGAGGCCTACGCCCTGCAGGCCGGCCGTGAAGTGCGGATCATCGTCCGCCCGGAAAACCTCGACGACCTGGCCTCGGTTCGGCTGGCGCGCGACGTCTCCCGCAAAATCGAGGAAGGGTTGCAGTACCCGGGGCAAATCAAAGTCACCGTCATCCGCGAAACGCGGGCGGTGGATTACGCGAAGTGACCCCCTCACCCAACCCTCCCCCATTTGGCGAAATTCGCCAAATGGGGGAGGGTTGGGTGAGGGGGTCATCCTGAGGAGGCGTAGCCTCCGAAGGATCTTTCCCGAGCCTGCCTCATGGCTGAATTTCGCCAAACGAGAAGGCAAAAGCCGCCGGCCGCGGCCTCCGCCAAGAACAGGCGGAGGCCGCGGCCGGCGGCTTTTTTTTGGCACGATCAAACGGCGAACGGCGGCTTGTTTGCGTCGATGACTTTTTGGACCGATTCGATCAGCATGGTCGTCCGGACCGGCTTGACCAGATACCCGTTGCCGAGCGCCCGTCCGGTGACCTGGTCCTTGGGCGAGCTCAGCGCGGAGAAGAATAGGATCGGCGGCGAATCGGCGAACGTGGTCCGTAATTTGCGGGCGACGGTAAACCCGTCCATGTCCGGCAGCATGATGTCTAACAGGATCACGTCGGGACGGTCCTTGGCCACTTCCATCAGCGCTTCAACCCCCCGGCTGACCGGAATCACCCGGTGCCCGACCCGGGCCAGGATCATCGTCGTAAGCTCACGCGTATCCGCATCGTCGTCGACGACCAAGACATTTGCCATACTCGGAATCCTTCGGCTCGGGAGGGCGCCGGCTCCGACAGCCGAACGGACGCCCCCGCAACGACGAGGACATTCTAAGCGGAAGCCCAAACCCCAACCAGCGCGACTTGTCACCTTTTTTAAGCGGAATGTCATGTCTTGTGTAACATTTGCGAAAAAGCCGGTTAATGGCCGAATTTCCACCGCCGAGTTGCCGTTTCCAGTGCCGATCCCATTCCCGAAAGCATGCATGGGCAAGGGTTAGTAGTGCGGCCGAATGCGGGTGTAAAAGTATGACGCCTTTTTATCGAATTCGACCGCCAATACCCCTCCGCTTGCGGCGGGGATGTAGGCGGATGTTCCCCCCTCCTAAAAGGAGGGAGGAACTCAAGAGTTCTCGATCTGCCAGATACGGCGCGGCTTGCCGCACGGCAATTCATTTAAAGGAGCCATTCCCGCATCCGTCTCCGCCCGAATGGAGCAAGGAGGATGGAAAACCAGGCGTAGGGAGGGCCAGACAATTGAGAAAAAAGCGGTGGGAGGAACAGGGGGAGGAATTTGCTGGGCCGGGATGGCACCGGCGCGTTCGTCAGCCTGCACAAAAGATGATCGAGCAGCGCTTTCTGCACAGCAAGGCCGCTTTTTTCGGCGGCCAGCCTTATGCGCCGTACGATTTTACGCCGCCGGCTTGTTCGCCTCCAGCACCTTTTGCACCGATTCGAGCAGCGTGGTCAGGCGGACCGGTTTGAGCAGGTAGCCGTCGCCCAGCGTGCGGCCGATGACCTGATCCTCGGGCGTGCTGCGCGCGGAGAAGAACAGGATCGGCGGCGGATTCTTGGCCGTGGTCCGGAGTTTCTGCGCGACGGAAAAGCCGTCCATATCCGGAAGCATGATGTCCAGCAGGACGATGTCCGGACGGTTCTTAGACACTTCCGCAAGCACGTCTTCCCCCCGTTCGACCGAGACAACCCGATGCCCGGCCCGCGAGAGGATCATAGCCGCCAGCTTGAGCGTATCGATGTCGTCGTCGCAAACCAATACCTGAGCCATGTCCACTCCCCTTGCGCGCGGATCCGGCCGCCCGCGCGGCCGAATCCGGTTGGTTTCAAGTTATCCCGTTCGCATGGGATCAGAAAAACTGCAGTCAAACACATCGGCGCCCGGCAAAGCCGTTTGTGGATACCGCCCAGTCCGCTTCCCGCTTGGCGAGCCCGCCTCGGCGGTCGGGCCGGGGGCCAGGCGCCCGGTAGTTCATTCTACGCGCCAGCTACCGATCGCGCCAGCGCCGCTTGTCCACAAAACGATGCGGAATGTCATGAATAAACGGATTTACCGGCCGAATCGCCGCTTTTTCACCTGAAAAACCGCCAGTCCCACCACCAATCGAAACCCGCCAAGCCGCCGTCCGCGCTCGGGCCGAAGTTGGAATACGGGAACCGGCTCCCCTGGATAGGCGCCGTCCAGGCATAGCACTTCCCGCTTTCCCAGGAGTACCAGCCGTACGCCTCCGCCATGCGGAGCGAATCCTCGTCGCCGGCGGTGAGCACCCCCGCACCCACCAGGAGCGGACCCGCCTGCGGCCCGCACATCACCCGCCGCCAGCCTTCCGCGATCGTCGGCACCGGTTCTTTTTTCGGATTCAGAAGGTCGTCCGGCAGGCGGTTGGGTTCGCCCGGCGTGGGCGGGAACCCCAGCCGCAGGACGCTCTCCCCGTCCGGGAAACGCGCCCAAGCGCTGTCTTCCCAGCGGGTGCGGGTGAAGACCCGGCCGTCGACGTGATTCCCGTCCGGAGTCAGAAGCCAGATTTCGTCGCCCGACTCGTTGAGCGCGATCCGCGTCTGGCTGCGGAAGAAAACCAGGAACTCCTGCGGCCCGATCCACGTTCCTCCGGGAACGGCGAAAGGCCGGCTGCCGCCGTGGTATTGGTCGTCCAGCATCCAGCCGCCGATGTCGACCGCCAGCGTTCCGGCGTTATAGAGCTCGATGAACTCGTCGTTGTAGTCGACGCTTCCGTCGCGGTTCCAATCGCTGCCCGGCTTGGGCAGGAACTCGTTGACAAGGACGGTCTTCGGATGCTGGGTGCGGGTCGGGGTCGGGAAGAGGGCGCTGTTGGGGCGGCCGGGCGTCCCGCGGATGGGATTGCCCGCGGAGTCGCGGCCGTTCGTCACCCAACCGGTGTTGGTCATCCAGGCCGCCCGCTCCGGCGCAACGCGCTCCATGCTGGCGTAGGCCGGCGAAGCGCTCCCCGCCGGCCACGCCCGTCCGCGCTCGCCCGCGGAATCGACCGGGTTCCCGCCCGGATCGAGCAGCAACAACCCCTCCCCGGAGTTCGAAAGCGCGCCGGAATAGAGTTGATCCGCGGGGATGTCGCTCAGGGTGTCGTCGCCTCCCCGTTCGAGGAGGAAAAAACCGCCGGAGTCGATCGACCCTTCCAGGACAATATCGACGTCCCCGCCGTCGGTCAGCCGCCACCCTGAAAGGGAGACCGTTTCCGGCCCGGGATTCCATAGCTCGATCCACTCGTCGCTGGAATCCGCCGCGGTTCCGGCCCAGGCCACTTCGTTGATCACGACCGCGTGCGGCGCAAACGGCGTTTGCAGAAGGCTCGGCGTGAAGGTGGAGGTCGCCGTCGGCGTCCGGGTTGCAGACGCGGTGGGGGTCGGATCTCCGCAATAGCCGGAAAACGGCGCCCGAGGCGTGCCGTTGACGGGATTTCCGCCGGCGTCCTCCCCGTTGCGGTGGATCCCGTCGTTGGAGCACCAAGCCGGATCCGATACGCCGCCGGGGTCCCTCCGCTCCATCGAGCCGTAGGGCACAACTGCGCCCGCCGGCCAGGCTCCCCCGTCGCCGTTGGCGGAATCCACCGTCCGGCCCGAGGAGTCGATCAGCCACACAGCCTCGCCGGAATTCGCCAGCGCCCCGGTGTAGATCCGGTCGGCCGGGATGTCGCCGACGGTGGTGTCGTCGGTCCGTTCCAGCAGGTAATATCCGCCGGCGCCGATCGTTCCCGCAAGGGAGATGCGGATGTCGCCGTTGTCGGTCAGCGTCCATCCCGAAACGTCCACGTCCTCCCCGCCGGGATTCCACAGTTCGATCCATTCGTCGTTGGCGGAAGCGGCCGTGCCGGCCCAGGCCACTTCGCTGATCACGACCCAGGCCGCGGAAGATCCGGGGGTAAGGGAGCTTGTCGCCGTAGGCGATTCCGTGGGGGTCGGCGCAGGAGAATCCGTCAGCGTCTCCGTGGCGGTCGGATCGATTGCCCCGGACGGGGTTGTCGTGCAGGTCGGCGAGAGGGTCCCGGTCCGGGTGAATTCGGGCGTCCCGCTTGCGGTTCCGGTTTCCGTTGCGGTCGCGCTTGCCGCAAGCGTCGGCGTGTTCGTTCCGATCGGGGATCCCGTTTCCGTGGAAGTCGGCGTGGGAAGAAAAAGATCCGAAGCGGTGGCGGTCGCCGTTTCCGTTTCGGATCCTTGATAGGCTTTGGTCTCGCGCGGCGCGAAGCCGCCCAGCAGGAAAAAGGCACACCCTGCGACAACAAAAAATCCTCCCCCTCGCTTCATGTTCTCCCCCTTTTGCTTGTGGCGCGCCTCTCGGCGGCGCTTCCCTCTCTATCCGACCGTTTCCGCGTCCAGCTTGGCCTTCACCTGGCCCTCGATCCAGGCGTAGGTGCGCGCCAGGCCCTCCTCAAGCGTCACCTTCGGCTCCCAGCCGAGGACCTTCTTCACCAGCGTATTGTCGGAGTTGCGGCCGCGCACCCCCAGCGCCCCGGCCACGTGCCGCTTCTCAAGCTTTACCCCGGCGATCTTCATGATCATGTCGGCCAGCTCGTTGATCGTCACCATCCTATCCTGGCCGAGGTTGACCGGCCCGGGGAAATCGGAGCGCATCAACGCCAGGATCCCCGCCACGGTGTCGTCGACGTAGCAGAAGGAGCGGGTCTGCTCGCCGTCGCCCCAGATCTCGATCGACTTTTCGCCCTTGAGTTTGGCCGCCGCAACCTTGCGGCACAGCGCGGCCGGGGCCTTCTCGCGCCCGCCCTCCCACTTGCCCAGCGGGCCGAACATGTTGTGGAAGCGCACGACGTGGGTTTCGATCCCGTACGTTTCGCGGTAGTGCTGGCACAGGTGCTCGGTGACGAGCTTTTCCCAGCCGTAGGCGTCCTGTGGCTGGGCCGGGTAGGCGTCCTCCTCCTTGAGCGGGGCGATGTTCGTTGCGGTCTGCTTATATTCCGGGTAGACGCAGGCCGAGGAGGTGAACAGGTAGCGCTTCACCCCGTTGACCCGCGCCGCATCCAGGGTGTGGGTGCTGATCAGCAGGTTGTTGTGCAGGATCTGGGCGTGGTACTTGGAGATGAACCCCATCCCGCCCATGTCGGCCGCCAGGGCGTAGGTTTCCTCCACGCCGCGGGTGGCCTGCAGGCAATCGTCCCAGCGGCGCATATCGAGGATTTCGAATTCGTCGGCCGGGGAGGGCTCGTATTCCGGGTATTTCAAATCCGTCCCGCGGACCCAAACCCCTTCCTGCTTGAGCCGCTTCACCAGGTGGTGTCCGATGAAGCCGCCCGCACCGCTGACCAGCACTTTCTTTTGCGCCATTGTCTCTCTCACTGAAATTCGGTTGAGTTGCGCTTTCTGCGCGTCCCCGGCCCGCGAACCGCCAGGGCGGGCAAGACCGCCGTGTTGCTGCGCAGATCGTGGTCAAGATCCGCCCCGCTCGGCAGAATCCCGCGGAGCCGCTTGACCGTCTTGGCTTTTCGTCGGGCCATTATAACGCAAGCGAAACGCCCCTTCCCGCCGGCCCCGAACGCCCGTCCACATCCCGAGCTTCTTGGGGTGAGGAAGAGCTGCGCCGGCCCGCCCCGGATGTCTTCTTCGGAGAAGGCCGGCGCCGGGCGATTATAGGCCCGAAAGAAACGCGAAGATTCTGTCGCCCGCGCCCTTAAGCGGCTCGTGGCCGAAGTCCGGATAGATATCCATCCGCTTCTTTGAAGCGATCTTGTTGTAGGCGGCGAACTGGGTGGAGGGCGGGCAGATCTCGTCCATCAATCCGGCGCTCCACAAGACCTCGGCTTTGATCCGCGGCGCGAGGTGCTGGATGTCGATGTACCCCAGTTTTTCGAACACCGAGGCTTTGTTCACGTGCAGGGGATTAAACCTGCGGAAATACTCCCTGAGTTCGGCGTAGGCTTCCTTGGCCTCGTCCATCTCCCACACGCGCTGATAATCGCTCAGGAACGGATACACCGGCGCGGCGCGGGCGATTCTAGGCTCGAGCGCGGCGCAGGCCACCGCCAGCGCCCCGCCCTGGCTCCCGCCGGTGACCCCGACGCGCGCCGGGTCCACATCCGGCATCTCCATCAGGATTCCGGCCAGCTCGGCCGTATCCAGGAAGACCTGGCGGAAGAGAAGCTTGTCCATCTCGCCCCGCAGGGCGTCGCCGAGGCCGCGGATGATGTGCCCGTGCAGGGTGTTGCCGCGCACCAGGCTGCGGTCCTCCGAGAGGCCGCCCTGCCCGCGGACATCCATCGCCGCCACCGAAAAGCCCTGCGAGACGTAGGCCAGCTTGTCGGACCAGTCGCCGGAATCGACGGAGTATCCGTGGAATATCAGCACCGCCGGATGCGGGCCCTCGCTTTTCGCCGGCCGCAGGAACTTGGCGTGGATCCGCGCGCCACCCACGCCGGTGAAGTACAGGTGGAAGCATTCGGCGCCGCGCGCGCGGAAATCGGCGCGGACCATCTCCACCTCGGGCGCGACCGCGCTCATTTCCGCCAGGGCCCGGTCCCAATAAATGTCGAAATCGGCGGGCCGGGGATTGATACCCTTGTAGGTTTTGCACTTCTCCAGGGGGTAATCGAACGTCAGCGGCATGGCTCAACCCTTGAATTCGGATTCGCGGACGGCGCGCCTGCCTCCGAAGGCATGGATGGTGCGGGTGTTCGCCGCACGCTCGCCGCAATGCCTTACCCCCTTCGGCACCAGGCACTCCTGGCCGGGCTTCAAAGCGATCTTCTTCCCGTCCATATGCAGGGTGTACTCGCCCTGCACGGTGACGATGTACTCGTCGTACGGGTGCGAGTGCTCCTCGGCGATTCCCGCCTCGCGGCCCGACCACAGCAGGACCTGGCCGCCGTCCGCGCCGTCGTAGACAAACCCTTCCAAGCCCGCCACGTAGTGCGAATCGATGTGGACGGCGTTTTTCGGATTCCTCATGAACTCGGGAAACCCGTTCACGGTGCCTCCTTTTTTGGGACCGTCCGCGGAGGATGCCGCGCCGGCGACGGCCTTAGCGGGATCCCCCTGCTTCCGGAAATCCGGAAGCGGCCCTCCGGCGCATGCGGGCGCCGCGGTTCTTTGCCGCGCATTGTACTCGAAGGGGCGTAAATCCGCCGTTCGCAGGGGCGCGGCGATTTATCGGAATTTCCTTATCACCCGTTCCAGCGCGTCCAATCCGCGCTCCAGCGTCTCCATTTCCGGCCCGAAGCTGATCCGGGCGTAATGCTCGTAGCGGGCGTGGAAGCGGCGCTTGTCGGGATTGACGTCGAAGAAGATGCCGGGGATAGTGATGACCTTTTCCTTCAGCCCCTCCCGGAACAGGCCCATTCCGTCCCGGATCGGCGCGGGCAAGCGCTCGAGGTTGACCCACACATAGAACGTTCCGGCCGGATCGACGTCCACGCGGAAGCCCATCTTTTTCAGGCGCTCCAGCGTGTAGTAGCGCTTCTTACGGAAATGCTTTTGGATGGCGAGCGTTTCGGCCCGGGCGAACTCCGGCCGGAGGAGTTCGAGGGTCGCCCCTTGGAAGGGATGGTTGGGCCCGCCGTCGAGGAAGGAGCCGGCGCTGGCGATCACATCGACCACGTCGCGCGGGGCGAGGGTCCAGCTCATTCGCCAGCCGGGGTAGCGCCAGTTCTTGGTCAGCCCGTCGACGATGATGATCGGATCGCCGTCGACGTCGTGAACCAGCGCGGCGGCGGAGTTCATCCGCCCCGGCTCGCCGTCGTAAAGGTAGTGCGAATAGAACTCGTCGAAGATCAGCGAGCAACGGCAGCTGCGCGCCAGATCGCACCAGGCGCTCAGCTCCCCGCCCTCCACCACCTGCCCGGTGGGATTGCACGGGTTGCTCACCAGCAGCGCGGAAAGGCCGCGGCCGAGGATCTCGTTCTCCAGCTCGGCCAGGGCGATGTGGTAGCCGTGGCGGGGCTCGAGCAGGATCGGGATCGCGGTGAAGGCCTTGAACACCCCGAGCAGCTCCTCGTACGCCGTGTAATCCGGGATGAAGTGCCCCATGTTGACGTTGCCGAGCGCGGCGCCCAGCCGGGTGAGCGCCAGGCGTCCGCCGTTGGCGATGCTGACGTTCCTGGCGGTGTACTGCGAGGTTTTTCCCCGCCGGAAATGGAGGTTATAAAAGTCCGCGACCGCCTCCCGCAGAGCGAGGTTGCCTTCGATCGCCGAATATTGCCGGCTGGGCGGGGTAATCGTTACGGAGGCGACCCGCGGCGGGGCCTCCGGCAATTCGCCGGTCTCCGGCGAGCCCTGGCCGAGGTTGGCCCACTCCGGATCGCCGTAAGTGAAGCCGAGTTGCGCCGCCTCGTGCATGACGTAGATCACGCCGGTGCGCGGGACGGATCGAAAACCTGGAGTCAGCGAGGGTTCCATTAAACCTCTACCGGGTTTTGGACAGGGCAAACAAGGTTGGCCGCGCCCGCCCCGGTCCGCCCGGCGGCGGGAATCCGCCTAACCCTCCTTCAGCAAATCCTCTACGATCTTTGCCGCGGAGCATACGAACAGCGGACACCGGTCCCGGAAGACTCCCTGAGCCGTTGCGCGGTCCCAATCCCCGGGTTCTTTCGGATCGATTCCCAGCAGATCCCGGCACATCATCGAGCCATTTTCTTGTTTGAACCGCTCGATCAGAGCGGTTACCATGGCGTAGGCTTTCAGCCGGGCGGCGGTGTCGGTGGGGTCGGTGAAGCCGTACCGCGCCCCGAGGACGCAAGCCGCGCCCGAAACCGCCCCGCAGACGCAGCCGTTGCGTCCCATTCCTCCGCCGAACGGCGCCGCCATCTTCACCGCCGCTTCCTCCGGCAGGCCGAGTTCCGAAGCAAACGTCTTCATCACCGATTGGGCGCAATTGAATCCGCTGCGCATGAAATCCGCCGCTTGTTCCGCTCTTTCCATCTACATAATACTTCCTTCCGTCCGCATGGATCGGACGAGCGTCGCCGCCCTATGCCGGACCATCCCGGCCCGTTTCGATTGGCCGTACCTTCCGGCCGCTCCACTCCCCTCCAACGCGGGATCATTTTACTCCCGCCCATCCGGGCCGGGATAAACCGCAGGATTCCGGCTGGTTTTGATAACCGGGAGGGATTAAGGCAAAACCGTGGGTCAGTCTCCTATCGGATGAAAATATTAGTCCCCCTCGCCGGATGGGTCGGCACTTGCCTCCGTCCGCGGCGTGCCCGCGCGTCCGTCGCGGATGGTAAGAATCAGCCTTCCCGCCGGGCATCGGGAACGGCGCAGGATTACGCCGGCTTGCCTTTGCCGACCATGGCCAAGTACACCGCGCCGAGGATGACCGCCCCGCCGAGCAAAGTCCCCGCGCCGGGAATTTCTCCGAGCAGGATCCACGCCAGAAAAATTCCGTACACGGGTTCCAAACCGACGACGACTCCGGCCGTGCGGGCCGGGAGGTGCCGCAGGCTTCCGATGTACAGAGTCTGGGCGACGGCAGTGCAGAAAATCCCCAGGACCAACAGCCATGCCAGGTCCCGCGCGTCCGGGGCGGCCTCCGATCCGGCGGCCCACGGCAATCCGGCGGCCGCCGCGAACCCGAGCTGGTAGAAAGCGACCGTCAGCGGCGGATGGGTTTGCACGAGCTTCCGGTTGAACAGCGCCAATACGGCGAAACTCACGCCGGCGGCCAAACCCCAGAGGATTCCCTGCGTCGCCGGATCGGATACGTCCCGGCCGGGGGCCGCCAGCGCCAATCCCGCCGCCGCCAGGACAGCGGCCGCGTAATCGATCCCCGCCGGCCGCTCACGGAAGGCCAACGGCTCCAGCAACGCGATCCACACCGGATAGGCGGCGAAGCCGATCAGCGCCGCGGCGACCGAGGAAACGCGGACGGACTGGAAGAACGCGAACCAATGCGCGGCCAGCAGCAGGCCCGCCAGCGAAAGGGCCAGAATGTCGCGGCACGGGCGGATCAGGAGCCTTGCCCGGACCAGGAGCAGGTAGGCGAACAGCGCGACCGCGGCGCTGAAAGTCCGCCCGAAAACGATGACGGCCGGATCCGCCCGGATGATCGCGCCGAGCAAGCCGGAGAATCCAAAGAGCAGTACGGCGAGGTGCAGCCGCAGGAAACCGGACCGCGTGGAGGTCGCGGGAGAGGAATTCATGTCAACCGCCGGCGGGGGGGCAATCCGCCAAGGGAGCCGGCTCCGGGGCAGGGAAAGGGGCGCGCACCGTCCATCCGGAACCGGGGAACGGGGTTGCACAACGGCGCGGGATTCCGCGCGGCCGCTTATTCGCTTTCTTTTAATTTGAAATTGTTGCGGTACTTTTCGATGAAGGCCGGATCCAGAACCGGTACCGGATTGGAATACAAATCGTCCGGAAGCGGATAATTCGTCCGGCAGTCCGGACAGGTCCACGCGGATGGATGTTCGCCGTTGTCGAGGGAGAAGGTAAAGCCGACCCTGCACTTTGGGCACCACACTTCGATGGCCTCATACGTGCAATGCTGGAGGAAGCAAGGAGCTTCCAAATCTTCGCAGAGGTAGACCAGTTCCTTCCTGCAGTCCCGGCAACGGAACAGGACCAGTTCCCCGACAAAGCCCTCCGGGAGTGATGAATTTGGGTTATCCGTCATCTTTGTGCTTCGCGCATCGATGGATTGGGCTTCGGCCGCTTCCTGCCCGGATCGAATTTTCCTTTCCGGTTCGGCCTTTGAAAAAAAATGCGCGGTTCATTTTACTCCCGCTGCGCCCGGCGGAATACCCCCATTTCTCCTATTTAGGCCGATTTTCGATCCGTCGTTTACAGCACCATAATCACTTTTGGGCGGGCTTTCAGCCCGGAATACAGCATTTCCAGGTGTTCACGGTCCCGGGCGATGATGTGCACCGTCAAAGACAAGTATTTGCCTCCGCCGCTAACTTTCCGGCCGATGGAGACATCCTCCAGGATGTCAGCGTTGCCGCCCAGGAACGACAGAACCTCTTCTTCGAAGCCGGCGCAGTGCTCTCCGATCACCTTGATCGGAAAATGGCAGGGATAAATGGAAGCGGTATCTCTTTTCAACGGCATTCGACGCATCTCAAGAAAACGGGGGCGGCCGGGAATCCCGGGCCAGCGGAGTATATCCGAACCCGGCGGCGGCGGAAAGCGATCGGCGGTTCCTCTTGCGAGGAGCGCTGCGGGCGGGCCGGTCCGCCCGGCGGGCATCGGATCAGGCTTCGGGAAGCGCGTGAGGCATGCCGTCCACCTCAAGGACGATGACCGAATCCCAAGGATCCGCGGGCCGGGCGGGCAACTCGACCTCGATCCCCCCGCCGGATCTTCGGAACGCAAGCGGTTTGGCCGCGGCGCAGAGCGGATAGGCCCGGACGACGACGTTGAGCAGCGCCGGCAGGCGCAGAATCCGGTCCGCCGGCCATTCGATGACATGCGCAAACAGCATTCCGGGTTTGGCGGTGCAATGCCCCCAGGCCGGCGGATTCGGAAACGGGCCGGCGGAGGAGCCGTAAATGCTTTCCCCGTACGACCGCATCCAGCGGCCGACGGCCTTCAGCCGATCGCGGCATTCCCAGGGAATGGTTCCGTCGGGCTTCGGACCGACGTTAAGCAGCAGGTTTCCCCCCTTGGAGGCGGCCTCGGCCAGAAGCCGGATCAGATCCCGCGCGGATTTCCAATGCCGGTCCTCCGCGTGGTAGCCCCAGTGGTCATTCATCGTCAAACAGCTTTCCCAATCTCCGGCGGGGGCGGACTCGGGAACGGTTTGCTCCGGCGTGCGGAAATCCCCCAATCCGCAATCCCGCTTAACCCGGTCATTGACGATCAGCGGCGGCTTGAGGGTCCGCAGAAACCGGTACAGCGCCCGGCCGTCGTCCGCGGTCCACCACCACGCCTCGCCGCCCCAATCGCCGTCGATCCAAAGCAAATCCGGATCATACCGCTCAACCAGCTCCCGCAGCTGCTCCTTCATTTCCGAAACATAGCGGTCCTTCATGCCCGGGATCATGTCGGTCAATCCGGATCCGTCGGCGGCGGGAAGCTGGGAACGGTGATGCCAATCCAGAATCGAATAATACACGCCGAAGCGGATGCCCCTCCGGCGGCACTCGCGTTCCAGATCCCGCAGCGGATCACCGCGGCCGGGCGAGAAGTCGGCGATGTCGTAGCGGCCGCTGACCGAATCGCCGACCGGATCGAAACCGCGGATTCGGGTATCGAACATGCAGAATCCGTCGTGGTGCTTGGCGGTGACGACAAGGTACCTTTGGCCGGCGTCCGCCAGGAGGCGGAGCCAGTCCGCGGCGCGGAAGCGCGAAGGGTGGAATTTGGCGGCGGCCCGGATCTCGTACTCTTGGCGGGCCCACTGCTCCTGATACATCACCCATTCGCCGCGGCCGAGGACCGCATACGGCCCCCAATGGACGAACTGTCCGAAGCGCGCCTCGCGCCACCAGCCGATTCGTTCCGTGCGCCGGTCGCCGGTTTCGCCTTCGGGGTCCTTGGAAAACAGGAGCCAATCCAATCCGACCGGGCCCTCGGGAAAGACCAGGAACAAGTCGTGAACCCCGCGCACGGACGAGAGCGGAGCGTAGTGCTCGCGGAAGAGGTCCGCGTCCCCGGTCGGCGCAATCGGAAGGTCCGCGATCAGCCCGCCCGCGGGCGAGTCGATCCGCAGTTCGATCCTCCTCGGGCCGGAGGCCGCCGCGGCGTACGCCATGCACACGTCCGTTCCCTCGCCGAAATCCGCCGGTCCGTAATCGGCCCATGCGCCCGCCGCCGCTTCGATCGAATCCCCGTCCGGCGCGAGCGAGTTAAACTCGATCCCGCCGCTTTGCGCGCGCAGGCGGGAAGCGTGGATGATTCGATAGGCGTCGGTGCGGATCGGCTCGGTTTTTCGGAATTCGGGCATGGCCTTCCCTTCGCCTCTTGGACCGCAACCGCTCCCGTCCGCCGGGAGTTTCCTCATTCCGCCGGACGCTTCTCCCAGGGCGGGCGGGGGGCGGATTCGCCGCCCCCCTTTGTCCGGTGCGCGCCGTCGCACAGCGGCTTCTTCTTGGAAAGGCCGCAGGAGCACAGCGTCACCCGGTTGCGGACTTCGAGCGGTTTGCCGTCGGAAAGCAGGATCGGAATGCCTCCCATCACCCAATACGCGCCTCGGATTTCCCCCGTCGAGAGGATATCGGCCGTGTAGGCAATCGCCTGCGGAAGGTCGGGCTCGATATCGGCTTCCCCGCCCTGCAGCCGGTAGGTCAACGAGCCCGATGGACAGCGCTCGACCATTGCGACCACGTGCGAACGCGCCCCAATCTCCCCGGTGAGAAGGACCAGCTGTTTGATCGTCGTCCAGCGCGTGCCGCAAAAACCCGATTCCATGCACAGGTAATCGTCGTGGCTGACCTCGATCTGTACCCCGCCGGGAAAAGGCTCGCGGCGTTCCGCCGTCGGCCGCTCGTCGGCCGTGTCGGTTCCGTCGAATCCGGTCTTGCCGTGCGTGCCGTCGCAAAACGGCATGGTTTTGGATTTCCCGCAGCGGCACAGCAGGTAATTTTCTCCCGTCGCGTAGGTCTTGCCCTTCCGCCAAGTGAGCGGTTCGCCGTGCTCGGAGACGACCTGGATTTTGTCGTAAAGCGGAATCCCGCCCTTGACCAGATACGGGCCGTTTCTTTGGACGACAATGACCTTCTGCGGATGGGGCTTGGCAATCTCACTCATCGTCCCGCGCCTCCTTTATCGGCCTTCCGGCCCTGGCCGGAAAATTATCCGGGGCTTGGATTTCCATTGTACCCAATCCACCTCCGCCGGTCCGGCCGGGCGGTCATTCCTCCACCGTCACCATGAAGATCCTCCAGTAGTTTCCGACGGCATAGGTCTTTTCTCCGTCGTAGGCGTCCGCGCCCACCTCGGCCAGGATGCCGATTTCATATTCCGCGTTCTCCCACTGCGAGAGCGTCGTCGCCCATCCCTGACAAGCCCAGGAGTCATACCTGCGGCGGAAAACCCGTACAGCCTGCTCCGATACCGGCTGGTAGTCTACGAGCAACGTCACCGCCACCGCGGAAAGCAGCCGTTCCAGCGTCTCCGCATCCGACGCACACTGGTAGAAATCCAGATCCCATACGCTTCCGCGCGGCACACGGACGGTGTAGGTTGTCACCCCCGGAACCGACAGGCCTTGGTATCCTTCCGTCAACGACCACAGCGAAGGGTATCGCAGCGGATCGTCCTCCGGCGGAGCCGCGGCTTCGATTCCCGAGTAGTAGTGGTGCAGGGTCGGGAACCCGGCAGCGACCGGCGCATACGCCGCGACGGGGGCGTCGGCCCCGAGCTGGTAGGAATCGTTCGCCCCCCAACAGCGGATCTCGCCGCCGTTTGTCAGCGCGCAGGCATGCTGCATCCCCACCGCCAGGAAGGCCGCGCCTTGCTCCAAGCCCTTGACGAAGAGCGGCTTCTCCGTCGCGTCCAGTTTGGTCCCGTTCCCCAACTGGCCGTAGCGGTTGGTCCCCCAGCATTGCACCCCCCCCGCCCCGGTCAAGAGGCACGCGAAATTGGCGCCCATCCCGATCGCCGCCGGCCGCTGCGGAAGCATCCGCGTTTCGTTCGGGACGGCATACTCATTTTTATCCCCGGGCACATAGACGTTGTATCCCCAACAAACGGCTTTTTGATCCGTCAGAAAGGCGCAGGAATAGGTTCCGCCGGCGGCGACGGCCTCCGCCCCGTCCCGCAATCCGCTCACGTCCACCGGCGTTCGGCTCGCCTTCCGCAAACCGTCGCCGAGCTGACCCTCATAGCCGCGCCCCCAACAGGCCACACCGCCGGTGCCGCGCAGGGCGCAGGCGTGAGCTTTCCCGGCGGCGATCGAGCGGATACCGCCGCCCAGGCCGCTCACACCGACCGGAAGACTCCGATCGCCTTCGCCGCCGTCGCCCAATTGCCCCTCGGCGTTCCACCCCCAGCAACGGACCGTTCCGGATTCCGAAAGGGCGCAAGTGAAGGAATCCCCGGCAGCGAGCATCACGGTCTTTTCCTGTAAACCCGCCACCGGAGCCGGAACGGCGCGGTCATCCGACGTCCCATCCCCCAGTTGGCCGCGGCCGTTGGCCCCCCAGCAGTAGACCTCCCCGCCGGCGCTTAACGCGCAGGTGTGGTTCTTCCCCGCCGCCAGCGCGGCCGCCCCGCCCGGAACGGCTCCGGTCTCCACCGGCAGGGAGGCTTTGCCCGTCGTCGCGTTTCCCAATTGGCCGGATTGATTGTTCCCCCAACAGCGGATTGCGCCTTTGTCCGCAATCATGCAAGTGTGCGCCGATCCTGCGGCCAACGGAAGGGGGGTGATTGCCAAGGTTGTTTTCGTAACGGATGCTTCCGTCGGTTGCGGAGTCGGTTTCCGAACGGCCGCGCTCATCGTCGCGATTTTCGTCGCGGCGTTCCGGGTGAGATAGGCGACGATGGTGGCCGGCGTGCCCGCGGCCGCATCCGCCGCCGGCGCGCACCCCGCCGCAACACCGATAAGAGAAATGAAAACCCAGACCCGGATTCTTCCCGCCATATCCCTTCATCCCTTTCACATGCCGCAGGGACGTTCCGGTTTTCCCGTATCCCGGCACCGGCGATGGAAATATACCACTTCCGATCCCGCGACCCGGACAAATTCGAATGCGGCAGGCCCACCCCGCCGGGGAATTCAGCGAAACAAAAAAGGGTATGCCATGTTCGGCATACCCCGGAAGCGGCATTTCGAAGGCCGGGCTACAATCCGGCTTTGATGCCATCCAGCTTTGCCTTGGCTTCAGGAATATAATTCAGAAGACCGCTGATCTTTTCGCAGGCATACTCGGGACAATGGGCGCAGTCGGGCAGGCCGCGGCCGACCGCGAACAACCGCGGCTCGCATTCCAGGCAGTGCCCACACAGCCGGCCGCGGGCCGCCAGACAGCCGTCGCAAGTCACGGTTTTGGCCGTGATGTTCGGGTTGTGGAATTCGACCCTCCACTTCGCCGCGACCGTTTCCTTCGCGGCTTCGTCGCCGGCCTGCGCGGCCCGGCAGGCTTCGCGCGCGGCGCAATCCAATCCGCAGACGGCGAGCAAGGTGCCGAGATCGTCCTCCATTCATATAACGCCGAAATCTTTTTCCGATCTATCCAGACCGCACGAAAAAAAGCTGCGCCGGAGACCTCGCACTCGGAAGGGTGATTTTTCGCAACGATCGCCTGCCTCTGGCCCACCCCGAAATTTCAGCCCTCTTCAAAATAACACCATTCTCCCGGAAGACAGCAGTCAAGGCTCGGCAAACGACGTAAATCAATAGAATCAGGATTCCTGCCTTCCACATCCCATACAACCTTCCTGCAACCGTCCAAATTGGCCCCCTCCTCCAAACGCTCCAAACATGGATCCAGATCGAACGCCCCGATACTCGGCGTATATCCGAGATGATCAAACGGTTCGATGAGTATCGCTTTCCCGTCGGTTTCCAATACTCGAATAATTGGAGGGGGGTCTTTGTACGTTAATAGGATGCGCCCCTTACCCTTAACCCGCGTGTCGAGAAGGACAAGGTTGTTGGTTTCAGAAGTCACTGCCAGGAGGTAATTTCCAAACCAATATGCCGCTTGATAATCGGAGCAAAAAAGGCAGGGGAGGGTTGTCAACGACGACGATTGGACCAATTCCATAATCGAAGGATAGAGACCATATTCCTCCGACCGAATATATAAGATCTGCTTCTTATCTGGGGAAACGGCCATGTGGATTCCCGTTCCGCTGATCGACAGTTCCATTTTTCTTCGGTACTCGTCACCGGTTTTCATATTTATCCTCCCGATGCCCGACCGTCCGACGGTGGTATCCCCGTTGTATTCGTCCGTCTGCGTTTCGGATCCCTTGCAGGAAAAGTCCAAAAATACCGCTTGGTCATTCAGTATCCATTCAACCTTGACCACGGCCGCTTGACTTCGTTGAACGAATAATCGGCTGGCTTTTTCCTCAAAGGGATCCGTAATCCATAATTGACCGTCAAAATCCGAGGCGGAACGCCGCACGACTAACGAGACTGCGATGCAGTCGGAATTCGGGGACCAGGAGAAATCGGATATGAAGGAGCCGGAAAATGTTTCCCGGTAAATCATGCTTCGCTCGGAGAGATCCATTACTTCCAGGACGGGCTGCATCTCAATGCTTTCGCCGACCAAGGCGAGATACTCTCCATCGGGGGAGAATTTGATATACAAATTGTCAACCCAAATATTTTCGTCGGCAAAATCATAGATCGGCAATACCGCCCCACGGGAATCAACCAGGAATAAGTTGTACACCTTCATAAACGCGATCCATGGGTCCAAGTCCATGTCGATCGGGGGGGACGGAGTCTGCGTGATGTTCGGAGGGACGGCGATCGTGCCGGCATCTTCGGTGAAGGTGGCCGGGGGGTATGTCATGGTACCGGTCGCCAACCCCCGGGTGGGGGTGTAGGATCGGGAGAGCGGCGATTCCTGCGGATTATCTGTATTCATGCCGGTTGGAACAAGGATCGGGGGTATTCCCTCAGCGGTCTGCACCGAACAAGCCGATAAAAGCAGGAAAAAGAAAAAAAAACGCTTCTTCATCGACGGCCTCCTCCAGCCTAATAGGAGTATAAGGAATTTTTGGCCATTCTAATCGATGTTTCCAAATTGCCATAAATGTTAATGGGGGGGATGCTCCCGATGGATCGGGACAGGATTCGCCGGTCGGATTGCTTGCCTCTGACTACTCCAATGGATAAAGCGGCTTACTGCCCGATCTCCACCCTCCGGTCAGCGCTTCCATCATCCGCTCGTTCCCATGCGTGTTTTCCAGCCGCACCGCATCGAGGAATTCCTCCATCCCTTTCAAGGCGTCCTCCGCCGACGGCCGCGGGGATTTCTTCGGATCGTTGATCCAATCGAAGACCGCCTGCCAGCGCGCCGGGACCGTGATGGCGGCCAGCGCCGGCCATTTTCCCGGGACTTTCTTCCAGGTCCAAAACGACCATCCCCCCGCCACCCCGTTCGCCAAATCCTCGTACATCGCCACCGTGGAGGCGATGATCTCGTAGGTGTTGTCGCCGAACTCCCCGGCCCACAGCGGCACGCCGTGGGCGCGGGAAGCCTCGCGGTATTCGTCCAGCTTCTTCTGGCGGTTGTCGCCCAGCCAGCTGTACATATGAAATCCGTACGCCTGGTTCTGCGAAAGCGGCCCGCTGAACATCGAGAATTTCCCGGAGAAGGGGGTGCCCTCGATGATCAGCTGATGGCGGGGGGCGATCCGCCGGATGGCGGGGACGAGCCATTGGTAAAGCCCGACGAATTGGTTTTCCTCCGGCGGCAGGGGCTCGTTGAGCAGGTCGTAGCCGGCGACGATGGTCCGATCTTTGTAGCGCTTGGCGGTCGCCTGCCATAGGGCGACGGTGCGCTTAATGTTCTCCTGCGAGCGCCACAGCTTCGGTTTGCCGGGGCCGGGATTCGAGGGCGGCAGGCCGAATTGCCCGCCCGGCGCGGCATGCAAATCGAAGATGACGTACACCCCGTGCGTTTCGCACCATTCCAGCGCCCGGTCGATCCTTTCCCAGCCTGAATCCTTATAGACGTACGGCCAGTCGTCGTCTTCCAGGATCGCGTTGTTGACCGGCAGGCGGATGGAATTGAATCCGTCTCCGGCGATCGCGCGGATGTCGTCCTCGGTGATGAATTTTTCTTCCATCTGCTCGTGAAACCGGTCCACCGCGTCCTGCCCGACCAACCCGGCCAGACCGGCGTCGATTTTATTCTCCGAAATATCGGCCCCTTTGCTGAAATCCCATCCCTCCCAATGCAGCCAGCCGCCCAGGTTGACCCCCCGCAGGCGCAGCGGCTTCCCCTCCCCGTCGACGATCGCCGTCCCTTCCTGATGGACCATCGGGTTGTCGGCGGATTAATCCGCGAACGGGGTGAGCGGGATGAGCGTGGCGGTGGTGCCGCAGGCGAGGATTGCGGCGATCAGCGCGGGAAGAAAAATGACGCCTGGCCGCCGTTGCAACAATCCGTTCATCGAAAACGCCTTCCGGGCAAACCGTTATCCGCTATTCCTTGGCCAAGACAATCCCGTCGATGAAAAAAGCCTCATCGTTATCCAGGTAGCGGAAATACGTTGCACCCGGTTTTGCCGCCGGAAATTTCAACCAGCCGCCGCAATCGCCCCCCGGAATATTAAACCGGAACGGCTCTGCGGAACATCCGCCTGCTTGGATGTGCGGATATTTGTTTCCCAAATCGTCCGTTAAGAGGAGATTCGCGCTAAGCCCCTCCGGGGTTTTAATCACGTCGTACGAAGTCAGCACCTTCCAGGCAATATGAAACGTCATAGCGCGATCTTCGCCGATCACAACCGTGTTGATGCAAAAGGCGGCCGAATTCGCCCCGTTCAACCTCCCGGTTACCGGAAAGGATTTGCATCGATACAACCAATACGTTCCCGGCCCGTTGTATGTCAAGTTCGGATTCGCCGTCGGCGTGCCTGTTGGGGGATTTGGACTCTGCGACGGTGTGCCTGTTGGAGGAACGGTTCGTTTATCGGGGGAGAGGACAATTCCTTCGACAACAGCGTAATTATCCGCATCCCAAAAAGAAAAGGAGCCCGCTCCTTCCTTGGCGGCCGGAAACAGAAACCATCCCCCCACCGGCGTTTTGGAGATGGCGGCCGCCTGAGCGACGTTCCCGCCCCAACCGATGGCGTGGTATTTATTGTCCAGATTGTCCGTCAAGAACATGTTCTGGTTGTTTACATCGGATCGCTTTGTTAATCGCCCGCCGGTTTCGACGTACGTGCGCCAATAAACGTTAAATTGCATGGTCAGATCCTCGTTGACCTTAACGCTTTGAACGCAGAAGTTTATCGTCACCGGAACGCCCTCGGGGCGATAATCCACGCATTGATAGATGTAATACAGGCCGGGCAGGTTTAGCGCCGGCGTTGCAGTGAATGTCGGCGCGGCGGCAGGGGGGAGCGTGTTCGCAGGGGCGGTGGCTGATACGTCGGTGGGCGAGAGAGCCGATGCCGGCGGTTCGGACGGATGCATCATGTTTGTCGGCGTCGGGCTCGGAGCGGCATCGGTCTGACAGCCGGAAAGCCACAAGAGCGCGGCCGCGGCAATCAGATGCCCCATCCAAGCGCGCTTCTCCATCTCGACCTCCCCGTGGGTGGCGATGTGCCTTCCCCGGAAGGAGTATACACCCCGATCGCATGTCCGGCCCGCGCTGGTCGGCCGCATTCGATGCCGCAATAAAAAGCGCGCCGACATCGGCGCGCCGCGTTCAGACCGTATCCGCCACCCGTTCCCGTGGCCGTTTTTTCCGCCCGCAGGCAACTTTGGCCAAGTATTCCTCCTCAAAGCAGGGAAGATACCCGTCCTCGTATGCCTCCTTGGCCTCTTCCCAATCCCGCGGGAAGACCTGGCACACCTGCGGTTTAAAATCCGTGTTGTGCAGGCGGCACCCGCGTTCGGGCAGAAGGAAGATGCATCCCCGCGGCCCGAGCGCCGTGCGGTACAACCAATCCCCTTCGTCCTCCTCGGGTCCGGTGAAATCCGCGGGAGTGGCCAATCCGTGCGCGATCAACTGTTCGTATTCCTCGATCTCCACGTCCGCGCCGTACCGGCAACATTCATCGGAGCAGGGATACGTAAGGCAGGGAGAGGAGAAGCGCGGACAGGCGGGACTTCTATTTTGTGATTCTGACTCGTCGGTTGTCATACGGAAGTTTTCGGGCGGGTGTTCCGCTCCTTTCAAATAGGATGATCGCCGGATTTGCGAGCGCGCGCCAAGGACGATCCGAAAAATGCATGCGGATCGACGGCGGATAAAAAATATTGTACTCGATTGCGCGCGGAATGCAAATCCAAACCGGCCGATCTCCGCATCGTTCCCTATTGGACGGACCGCTCTTTGCCGCCCTCGGCTCCGCAAATTTTTCCGCTGCGTTCAGAATCGGCGCCCAAGGGTTTGATGAAATCGCATCCGTATCCTCTCCGCTTGCACAGCGCCGGATGTCCGGATCCGGAATTGTCTTTTCTTTTTATCATTGCTCAGCTTTCCGCACCCTGTTGCCTTCCTCCCCCCTATCCCCCGGCGAAACGCGCGCCGAGGGCGGGAGTTTGGAGTGACCTTTGGAGAGGTTTCGTTTTTTCCGGAATAGATTGTCAAAAAAACAACCGGGCAACCCCTGCGTGTTGATTGCGGCGTTCATTTTTAATGCTCATCGGCATCGGTGAAACGGGTGCGAGTCCCATGGGAAACCCGATTCGCCCCCTTCCCGCCGCACCCCCATGCTCCATTTTCCTGGGCGGAAAAACGCGTTGGCCGCGTCTGCATAACCGTGTTAATTCCATCCGTTCCGGCGAACGGAGAAGAAACATCGGTTCCGCCGCGGTTTGCGGACGGCGGGTAATCAATCCAGCCCTCGTCAGCGGTTCTTTTCGAATTCTCTTCAAGCCTTCCGGCTTGTATTCGTGTTTTTGGTGAATTCCACCGGATGCCCATGCGGCACCCTCCGCCCGGCAAATTCTGCGGTCCTCCTATATACTTGCCTCTTGGCACGCAATTTGCACCCTTTCTACGGGAAGGATCGGCCCCGACGGGCCTGATTTCCATACGATGACCAACCGACGCCTGCCCGTTTTCCTTTGCTTCTGCCTTGCGGCGCTGTTCCTCTCCGCCGCGTCCAATTCCTACGACCTGCCCGCCGCGGAGGGTCAGCCGCCCACGCCGGAAGACCGCGCCCGCATCACCGAGCTCGTCGCGGAGAAGGTCGCCGCGCATCCCGAGGTGATGTCCTTCAATATCTATGAGGTTGTGGTGGAGGAAATCCTCTTCTCCGGCGGCGGCTGGGCGCTGGCAACGCTCGCCTACCTCCAGCCGGATTCGCCCGAGAAGCTGCCGACCGAACCGGGCATGGCCCTCGCTCGGCGGACGACGTCGGATTGGGCTGTGACGATCCAGGCCGACGACGATTGGAATACCGTCCTGGCTCAAGCCCCGGAGGAACTCGTCTCCGCCGATACGAAAAGACAGGCCGCCACTCCCACGGACGCCGAACAGCACGCGATGGAAAAAACCCTCAGCGGCTACAAGCTTCCCTGGCAAGCCGGCGTCAGCCAGATGCTTACCCAATCCGTCAACCACTCGGCCACGATGCGCTACGCCTTCGATTTCTACAATCCGTCCCAGCCGATGTGGCCGATCGTCGCCGCGCGCACCGGAACGGTTAAATACGCGGTCTGGACCTATCCCAACGGCTACTACGACGGCAACAGCAACCACTCCAACTACCTCGTGCTCGAGGATACTTCGACCGTCCCCACGTCGTACCAGGTTTATCTGCACCTCGCGCAGGACAGCATCCCGGCCGCGTTCCGGACGGTCGGGGCGCGGGTCTACCGCGGCCAGTTCCTCGGCATCGCCGACGACACGGGATACTCCACCGGCCATCACCTGCACTTCCAGGTCCACACCAATCCCGCCTCCTACTGGGGCAATTCGGTCGACATCACCTTCGACGACGTGGGAATCAACGGCGGGCGGCCGCGGCGGGTGGACGAAGCCGCCTGGTACGGCGGCGAAGGAGCGGATTGGTACACCTCCGGCAACTACTCCGGGAACGATTTCATCCCGCCCGCGGCCGGCATCACCGCCCCCGCCGACCAGTCCTCGATCGGCACTTCCGCCGTCCGCCTCCAGGGCTACGCCACCGACGCCGGCAGCGGCTTCAGCCATGCCTACTTCATCGCCAACCGCGGCGACGGCTGGGAGCAGGTCGGCCCGATTTTCACTTCCTCGCCCTTCACCTACGATTGGAATTGGTGCGCGGACGGGGTCGAAGCCGGCGCGATGAGCATTTCGCTCCGCGCCTGGGACCGCGACGGCAATCCGGCGGACGGGTATCCGGGCCTGCGGTCGATCGTGCACACCGCCTCCTGCCCCGCGCCGCCGCCGGCTTGCTCGCCCTCGGCCGATCAGATCGCGCTCTTCGCCGAGCCGGGATTCGGCGGCGACTGCGCGGTGATGGACATCGGCGACTACGCCAGCGGCGCGCTGCTGGCCCCGGTCGGCGGCGACCGCGCCGCCTCGATCCGCGTCGGGTCGCACGTGATCGCCACCCTCTATTCCGAAAACGATTTTTACGGACGGGTGGAATCCTTCGCCGCCGACGACCGCAGCCTGGAGGACAACACAATCGGCTCCGGATGGGTCTCCTCGCTGCGGGTGCGCACCCGCAGTGACACGCCCAGCCCGGCGACGATGGTCTGGCCGCCGCGCGGGAGCACGTTCGAGCGCGGCGACGCGCTGGTCTTCTTCTGGCGGACCGGCGTGTCGGGGCTGTATTCCGGATTCGAGGTTTCGACCACCGGGCCGCTCGGCGAAAGTCATTTGCCCTACCGGGCCTTGGACGGCGACGCCACCGCGACTCTCGGACAGCAAACCTGGTACCTCATCCAACGCACCGCCTGTTCGGGGGATCCCGACTGCGTCAGCGAATGGCGCGACAATAATTTCAACGTCGTCGCTGCGCCCGCCTGGCCGGCGGCCGCAGCCGCGCCGTACAGCGACGGGATCGAAGGGGGAACCTCCGGCTGGAACGCGAGCGGCTTGTGGCGGGTCGCATCCTCGCCCGTCGCGGGGGGGACCCACGCCTGGGCTTACAACCGCGCCTCGGATTCCACCTACAATGTGGGCGTGAGCTACGGATTCCTCACCTCGCCGCCGGTGTCCATCCCCGCGGCGGGATACGCCCTGCGATTTAAATATTGGGTCGATTCCGAAACCTCAAATCCGCACTGGGATCAGCGCCGGGTCCAGATCGCCGTCGACGGCGGGAACTACGTCAACCTTTTCCAGCTCACCGACGACAAACAGCGAACCTGGCTCTCGGGGCCGTACCTCGACCTTTCGGCCTACGCCGGGCACACCGTCCGCGTGCGCTTCGCCTTTTACACTCTCGACGAGTACGGCAACGCCAACGGCGGCTGGGCGATCGACGATTTTTCGATCGCGCTCCTGCCCGAGCCCGCCTGCGCCGATCCGGGAGAATCGAACGACACCGCCGCCACCGCCTCCGTCCTGGCCGGTTCCACCCTCGGGGGGCAGATCTGCCCGGCCGGGGATTTCGACTACTACCGCTTCAGTGCCTCCGCCGGCAGCCGCGCCGTCGTCAAGCTGGAAGGCTATTCCGCATTGAAACCCTACTTGGAGCTGATCGACACCGACGGCTCCAGCGTGCTGGCGGCCTCCGACGGCGGATCGGTCGGATACCAAATTCCCGTCTCCGGCACCTACTACGTGAAGGTCCGGTCCCAGAATCATCCTTCCGAAGGCGGAACCGATCACGGCTACACCATCCGTCTGACGACCGATTCCGACATCCCGACCGTCGCCTGGGTCGTCCCGTCGCAATCCGGGCAGTTCCTCTCCGCCCTGCCCGCGGAGCTGGTTGTCGAAGCCAACGACGGGGGCGGCATCCAGAAGGTGGAGATCTTCAGCCACGCATCGGATTGGGCCAACGCCAATTGGACCGCCGTGTGCACCGACACCAACGGCGCCGACGGCTGGTCCTGTCCGCTGGACCCGGCTGTCCTGCCCGAGGGAACATCGCTCGCCTTCCAGGCCCGCGTCACCGACTGGGCCGGAAACCAAGCCGTGGCGATTGTCTGGGACATTTCCAACGACCGCACTCCCCCGAACCTGGCTGTCACGCCGCTTCCCGCCCAGCAGGATTCGACGGTGGTCAACCTCGCCTGGACCGCGGGCGATTCGTTCTCGGGTTTGGACGGCTTCGACGTCCAGGTTCGGGTCGACGGCGGACAATGGGTCGACTGGGTCACCGGCCTCGCCCCGGACGCGCGCTCGGCCGTCTACGCCGCCCAGCCCGGCCACGCTTATGCCTTCCGGATTCTGGCCTTCGACCGCGCCGGGAACTCCGCCCACGGCGAGGCGAGCACGACGATCAAGGCTTGTACGCCGGATTCCTTCGAAGCCGACAACTCCGCAGCCGCTTCGCGCCTGATCCAATTCGGTGTCCCCCAGCGCCACACCGCCTGCCCGTCCGGCGACGAGGATTGGGTGTTCTTCCAGGCAACCGCCGGCACCACCTATCTGCTGCGTTCGCTCGCCGCGGGTCCGACCTCCTGGGCGATTCTCGAGTTGTACAACTCCGACGGAAAGACCCTGCTGCTTCAGGCGCTTCCGCCTTCCAACAGCATGATCGGACAGGGCGCCGCTTTGTGCTGGATGGCGCCGCGCGACGGTGTCTTCTTCGTCCGCGTCCGCTCGCAGGATCCGATGGCCGCCGGCGAGGAAACCGCCTACGACTTGGTCGTCCAGATCGGCTACTGCGGCTACCTCCCGGGCGTCTTGCGCTGATGTAGAATCCACTTACCCCTCCCGGCCTTCGGCCCCCCTCCCCTATTCCCGAAGTTCGGGAATAGGGGAGGGACGGGGAGGGGTCATCCATGAAACTCGTCATCCAGATTCCCGCCTACAACGAAGAACAGACTCTGCCCACCGTACTGCGGGCGCTTCCCCGCCGCCTGCCCGGCATCCGAGAAATCGAGGTGCTCGTCGTCGACGACGGCAGCACCGACCGGACCGTCCGCGCCGCCGAGCAGGCCGGCGCCGATGGAATCCTCTCCTTGCCCGCACACCGTGGATTGGCCGCCGCTTTTGCCGCCGGGCTCGAGGAATCCCTGCGCCGCGGCGCGGACATCATCGTCAACACCGACGCCGACAACCAATATTCCGCCGGCGACCTTCCCGCGCTGATCGAGCCGATCCTCGCCGGGAAAGCCTCGCTCGTCGTCGGCGACCGCGGAACGGCCGCTTTGAAGTGGTTTTCGCCCGGGAAACGCCTGCTGCAGCGGTTCGGCAGCGCGCTGATCGGATGGATTTCCGGATTGCACACGCCGGATGCCGCCAGCGGGTTCCGCGCCTTCACGCGCGACGCCGCCCTGCGCACCCTGGTGATGAGCGGATACTCCTACACGCTGGAAACCCTGATTCAGGCCGGCGCGCGGGGCGAGGCGGTGGTTTTCGTACCGGTGCGCGCCAATCCTCCGGCGCGTCCCTCGCGCCTGGCATCCGGGACTCTGAACTACCTGTTTTTTTCCGGCGCGACCCTTTTGCGTTCCTTCGTCATGTATCGCCCGCTGCGCGTGTTTTCGATCCTCGGCGGCCTGTTCCTGCTCGCCGGACTGTTCCTCAGCCTGCGCTACCTGTATTTCGCCGCGTCGGGTTTCGGCGCGGGGCACGTGCAATCGGTCATTCTCGCCGCGGTCCTGCTGATTGTCGGGACGATGATTTTCTGCATCGGACTCGTCGCCGACCTGATCGGCTTCAACCGCCGGATCCTGGAGGAAAACCTCTTCCGGACGCGGCGGATGGAGTTGGAGAAAAAGCGGAAAGGTTAGGATCCTCCCTTCCCGCAGTCATCCTCATCTCCATTCCCTTCGCCCCTTCCCCTTCTCCCGGCTTACGCCAGGAGAAGGGGAAGGGGCCGGGGAAAAGGGATGAGGAAAGAATGCCGGGAGGGGATAGGAATTGAAAAGGAACAAGAAGCGGAATTTTGCGATGCTCTCCATCCTCGTCGCCGCCACGTCCTTCCCGCGCTGGGCAGGGGACTCCCGCGGAACCTTCATTTGGGAAGGCTGCCGCGCGCTAGCCGCCCTCGGCGCGCGGGTCCGCGTGATCGCGCCGCACGCCGCCGGCGCCAAAACGCGGGAGGCCTGGGAAGGCGTGGAAATTTTCCGGCCCCGCTACGGGATGGACCGCGGCGAGTTGCTCTTGGAAACGCCCGGCGGTCTGCCCGTGCTGTGGAAAAACCACCCGCTCGGGCGCCTCGCCGTGTTTCCGTTCTTCGTCTCGCACGCATCGGCGATCGCCCGTCTGGCGCGCGAATGCGATCTGATCCACGCCCACTGGACCCTTTCCGCCTTCGCCGCCCGGATCGGCGCGCCCTTCCACCGGCGGCCGGTCATCTGCACGGTTCAGGGCAGCGACATCTATCAGGCGATGGGAATTCCCGGCCTGGGCGCCCCCGCCCGTTGGACATTGCGCGGCGCGCGCAAAGTGATCGCGCTCAGCCGGTCGCTGGCCGGGGCGGCCGCCGCGCAGGGGGTTGATCCGCAGAATATCACGGTCATCCCGAACGGCGTGGATGCGGAACGTTTCTCTCCGAACGGAATTCCCCGCGAACCGGTGATCCTCTTCGCCGGATCGCTGATCGAGCGCAAGGGAGTCGGGATTCTCGTCGAAGCGCTGGGCCTTATCCGCCGCCGCTTTCCCGCCGAGCGGCTGGTCGTCATCGGCGACGGTCCGCTCCGCACCCGTTTGGCGGCGGACGCTGAGCGCGCCGGCGTATCGGATTCCGTGCTTTTCACCGGCGCCCTGCCCCCGGCCGAGGTGGCCGCTTGGATGCGCCGGGCCGAATTATTCGTCCTGCCCTCGCTGGAAGAGGGTCAGGGCGTGGCGATGCTCGAGGCGCTCGCCTCCGGCACGCCGTGCGTGGCCAGCCGGGTCGGCGGGATCCCCGATATCCTGGATCCCGCCTGGGGCGCGCTGGTCCCGCCGGGGGATCCCTTTGCGCTCGCCAACGCCGCGGCGGATATCCTCGGCCGTGCGGACCGCGGGCGGGCGCAAGGACGGGCGGCCGCCCGCGGCGTGCGCAACCGGTACGACTGGCCGGCGATCGCCCGCCGGATCCTGGAGGTGTATTCGGAAACGCTCTCCCGGCCGGTTTCTCCGGTGGGAAAATACATACAGGTGTGATATGGTAGAGCAGGCATTTGTAATAGAAGGCCGAGTAGGGCTGAGCGGAGCGAAGCCCGTATCGAGACCCCTCCGTGTGAACCAACCGGTGGTCTCGATCCGCCAAAACCGCTACTCGACCAACTTGAACCGGGAGAGGTTCTCATGATTCATCGACCATCGCTCCGCCGCAAGGCCCTCGTCGCCGCCGTTGCGGTGCTGGCCGCGCTTGCGCTTTCCGCGCCCCGGGAGGCGCGGGCCGCCGCCACCGCCAAGCAGCTGAGCACCAACTTCACCTTGGTCAACCTGGATCGGGACAATCCCGCCGCCGGCGCCATCTCCTACCTGCTCGAAAGCGGAGCGGATTGGCCGGGCGTTTCGGCCGGGAACCTCAGCTTCAACCTTCCCGCCAACGGCGGATCGATCCAGATCAAACAGTATTTCGATCCGACCATGCAGCCGGGGCGCGGCTCGGTGGTGATCGCCGCCGACCGCCCGGTGGGGGCCATCGTCCAGATCCAGGCCCGCGGCCAGACCCCGACCCAAGGGGCTTACACCGGCTTCCTGGAAGGCCATTCCGTTTACTACGTCCCACTCGTGGCCCGCAACCGCTTCACCCTCAGCGGCACCGGCAACAGCGAGATCATCATTCAAAACGCCGACGCCGAAGCGGTCACCGTCACGGTGGATCTGGTCCCCAACGCCGAATCGTCCGGGGCCTACACCCGCACCATCGATTCCATCCAACCCGGCGTTTCCTATTACTACGATCTCACCGAAGAGACCAACCTGCCGGACAATTGGATCGGCTCGGCGGTGGTCACCGCGCTTGGGTCGCGCAAAATCACCGTCGTTTCGAATTTCTACCAGGGCCCCGACATCCTCCAGACCTACAACGCCTTCCCCGCCGAAGACCTCGGTCCGGAGTGGATCGTCCCGATCTTCTTCTCGCGCCTGGAGAACGGGCTGAGCACGGTGATCACCGTGCAGAACATCGGCGGCGCGGAAATCGCCGCCGGCGCGCTGGCGATGCACTGCGCCACCATCTGGGGCAACGACCCCGGGGAATTGGACTTCACCAATCCGACCGCAATCGCCCCGAACGGATCCTATTCGTTCAATCCGATCGGAGACGCCCAACTGTATCCGGTGGCCTGGGCCGGGACTTGCGAGGTGGAGGCGTCCGGGGCCGACCTGGCGGCCATCGTCCAAATGCGCTATTACGGCTCGCCCACCGGCAACATCGGCGCTTCGGCCTACGAGGCGGTGAAGGCCGGCGGCACCGACCGGGTGATGTTCGTCCCGCTGGTGGCGAAGGTCCTGCCCAACGGGTTCGCCAGCGTGGTCGGGGTCCGTAACCTGGGCGATTCCACAACCGCCCTGCGGCTGATCTACATCCCCGCCACCAACGGCAACTGCCCCGTCGGCACCTGCGACATCAACCGCGACGGGATCGTCGACGCCGCGGACACCATCATCATCGAAGGGCTGGTGATCCCCGGCGGGAGCAGTCTGCAGCGCAACCACCGGCTTGGCACCGGCACTTCCAGCGCCGAAGCCGAAAACGCCCTGCCCAACAACTGGGAAGGCTCGCTCCGGATCGAATCCTCCAGCCAGCCGATCGATGGCTACGTCCAGCTGACCTACTACAAGAACGTCAGCGGCGACCAGTTCATGGCCCACCGCGTATTCACCCGCGCCCTGCCGTGATCAGGCCCTCCCTGTTGGTAGGTATCGGGTTGGGGTTGGCGCTGGCCGCCTGCCGACCCTCCTCCCCGGCCGCCCCGGCCGCCGAGGATCCCTACCCCGCCGCGGGCGAGTATTTCGGCCCGGTGGCGACCGACTCCGGGAAAGCCCTGCTCACCCCGATCCCGCCCGCCGACGCGCCCGCCCCCCAAGCCGGGATGGCGTCGCTATCCGGCGCGCTCTTTTCCTACACCATCGGAAAAATCATCTCCGAGACGATGTTCTATCTGACCCCGGCCCAGGGGGAAAACCGCGACGGCATGCCGCCCTTCCTGGCCGGCCCCGATCCGGCCCGCGGCGACATCACCGGCCGATCGGACCTCTACGGCAACTTCGCCTTCGACGGCATCCCGCCGGGAAGCTACTTCCTGGTCGTGTCCGCACCCTACAATTGGTGCCCGGCGGAGGTCGCGCCGGACGATCAAACCGCGCGCCTGATCCGCCTGCGGGCGGGCGACCGGCTCGCGCTCGGCGTCGTCTACGTCTCATGGCCTTAAAAAACACTCGTCGCAGAGGGTCAGAGGACGCAGAGGTTTATTGCTCAACCTTGGCGCTCTCTGCGCCTCTGCGGTGAAAAGGCCTTTCCAAACTCCCTGCGAATAGGATTCTTCGGAAAAAGGGGTGGGGTATGTGCGCAAAACAATATGAAGACAAGCTTGAGAACCTGCTTCGCGGAGCGGGCATCTCCTACCGCCGCCGGCCGTCGATCGGCGGCCTGCGGCCGGATTTCATCGTCAGCGGTCCGCACGGCGAGAAGATCGTCCTCGAAGTGAAACTCTGGGATCCGCGCGGGGGCAACACCGCCCGCGCGTTTCGCCAGGTCCAGTTGTACAAAAAGGCCACCGGCGCCGACGAGGCGCTGATCGTCATGCCGGACCTTAAAAAGAATTACCGGCGCAAGGGGGTGGTCAAGCTGGAGGCGGTCGTCCCCGCCCTGCGGAAATACTTCCGCCTACCGGAGGACTCCGAACCCGTGCAAAAACCGGCTCCCGGTGTCGCGGAAAGCCCGGCGAAGGCCCGGCCGCGCCGGACGGTCTTCGCCGCCATGCCGTTCGCCGGCGAATACGACGACACCTATTTCATCGCCATGTCGCATGCCGCCGAGCAGGTCGGCGCCGAATGCCGGCGGGTGGACCGCAAGGAATTTTCGGGGGACATCGTCGCCGAGATCAAACGTCTGATCCGGTCCAGCGCGGCCGTGATCGTCGACCTTTCGGAGGCCAAGCCGAACGTGCTGTACGAAGCCGGATACGCGCACGCCCTGCGCAAGCCGACCGTCCACATTTGTTCGACTCCCCTTTCCGACCTGCCCTTCGATGTCCGCAATTGGAACACGGTTCCCTACCGGTTGGGTCAGACCATTCTGCTGAAGGAACCGCTGGCCCGCAGGTTGAAGGCCGTAATGGTGAAGAAGTAGCAATCCGAGGCGGGGGAGAAACACGCGAATCATCCCCCCCGTTTCGATTTATTCCTCAAAGCGGATTTGCACCGGCGCGGCGAGGGATGTTTTTCGTCACCCTTGAGCACTCGATTCGGGGTTTCCGTCCAAGCGATTGCGAAAACACTCCGCCGACTCCGGAATGCCCGTTAAAAAAACGCCGCCGGTTATCCAGGTACATCTACATCTATTTTCAATATTTTGTAACTCAGTCTGTTCTATATCAAAGGGATATCCCGCTCTTTTCCTTCCTCGCCTCTATCCCCCGTCCCCTTCCCCCTCTCCTGGCATAAGCCAGGAGAGGGGGAAAGGGGGAAGGGGTTGGGGGTGAGGACTGGATGCTGGCGGGAGACTGAGCGGTTAAAAATTTTTTTCGATCCTTCTTGTTCTGTGCGCCTTTGCGGTGAAACGGTTTTACTCCTCCGCCTTCCCGAACGCCGAGGGCAGCAGCTTGTCCAGAGTCGAGACCTGGCAGATCCACGACTTGTCGTCGGCCATGATCACTTCCAGCGCCAAACCGAATTCCGAGAGCGCCTGGCGGCAAGCGCCGCACGGCGAGGCTCCGTCCTTGGTCATCACCGCGATCGCGTCGAACTCCCGCTCGCCCGCCGCCACGGCGGCGAACAGCGCCACCCGCTCGGCGCACAACCCGACGGGGTAGGCGGCGTTTTCCACGTTCGCTCCGCGGTAGATCTTGCCCGCCCGCGTGCGGATCGCCGCGCCCACCGCGTAATGCGAATACGGCGCGTAGGCGTTGCCGCGCGCATCGCGCGCTTCGGCCACCAGCGTTTTCCGTTCCTCCGCGGTCAGTTCACTTTTTTCGGACATTTTTTTTCCGCGCGGCCTTTTTCTTGAACGTCCGCGCCGGCACGCCCACGACCACGCCCCCGTCCGGAACATCGTGCGTGACCACCGAACCGGCGCCGGTCTTGGCGCCGCGGCCGATCTTCACCGGCGCCACCAGCATCGAATCCGATCCGATGAAAGCGCCTTCACCGATTTCGGTCGGATGTTTCTGCTTGCCGTCGTAGTTGCAGGTGATCGTCCCGGCACCGATGTTCGCGCTCGGCCCAACCGTGGCGTCGCCGAGGTAGGAAAAATGGCCCATCTTGGCGCCCGCCCCCAGCCGCGAGTTTTTCATCTCGCCGAAATTGCCCATGTGCGCGCCCCGCTCGAGCCGGGAGCCCGAGCGCAGATGGCCGAACGGCCCGATGTTCGATTCCTCCTCCATGACCGCATTCTCGACCACCGAGCATTCCACCCGGCAGCGGTCGCCGACCGTCATGTTGCGGAGGATCGAATTCGGCCCGATCACGCAACCGCGGCCGACGGCCGTCTTGCCTTCGATGTGCGTGTTGGCCAGGATCCGCGTATCCTCGCCGATCGTCGCTTCCAGCGAGATGTAGGTCGTCGCCGGATCCTGCAGGCCCACGCCCGCCTCCATCCAGCGCCTGTTGATCCGCCGCCGCAGGGCGGCTTCCGCCTCCGCCAGGTGCGCGCGGGTGTTGATCCCAATCCATTCCTCCTCGTCCTCCACTTCAAGCGCGGCCGCGCCGCCTTCCTGCGCCGCCATCGACACCAGATCCGTCAGGTAGTATTCGCCCTTGGGCGAAGGCTTCACCCGCCCGAGCGCCTCCCACAGCCATTCGGCCCGGAAGCAGTACGCTCCCAGGTTGACTTCCTTCACGGCCCGCTGTTCGGGGCTGAGGTGGGCGTCTTCGACGATTTCCCGCACGGCGCCCGCGGCGTCGCGGATCACCCGGCCGAACAGGCGCGCGTCACTCCCTACTCCGGTGAGCATCGCCATCGGTCCGGGGCCTTGTTGTCCGGCTTCGGCGAGGCGCCGCAGGGTCTCCGGACGCCACAGCGGCATATCCCCGTAAAACACCAGGATGTGCCCGGCTCGTCCGCGTAAGAGCCCTTCCGCGCGGCGGACCGCGTCGGCCGTCCCGAGCAATTCGGTCTGCACGATGCATTCCGCCCGTTCGCCGGCTTCGGCGCGCACCGCGTCGGCCCCGTGCCCGACCACCAGGACCGGCTTTTCGGGGCTGACCGCGGCGGCGATATCCAGCGCGATCCGCACCATCGGCCGCCCGCACAAGGGGTGCATCATCTTCGGCAAGGCGGACCGCATCCGGGTGCCGAGCCCGGCGGCGAGCAGGATCGTTCGTACGGTCATAGACCACTCCTCGGATTCCTGTCGGAGGATGCGCCGGATCGGCTTCGATCCGCTCCGGCATGGAAAAAAAGAAGACCCCCGACTTTGAGATCCGTTCTCTCTGCAAGTCTTGGAGGCTTCATGGCGATCGAGGCTGGGGCGCCAGGTTTCGAACCTAGATCCACGGATTCAAAGTCCGGTGTGCTGCCGTTGCACCACGCCCCACTGGAGTGTGCGCGTCGGAATTGTAGCACAGGAGAAGGGAAGCGGAGGTTCCCGGGGTTAATCGAACACCCGGTAGGGGGTGTTGGCCGCGTCTTCGGGAGCCCAGCCGAGTTTCTCGGCCTCGTCGAACGTCAGTTTTCCGGGGGAGAGGAAGCCGGCCGCTTCCAGGACCGCGTCGTCCCAGAAGGATTTGGCTTCCTGGGCTTCCACCGACTGCTCACCGAGATTCCACTCCGGCTCGCTGATGCCGCCCCCCACGGTTTGTTGCACCCAATCGGGCATCGGCACGACTCCCGAGGACGCTTCCTGCAGCAGCCGGTCGGTGTGGAAGATTTTTTCCAGCCGGCGGACGGATTCGGTCAGCTCGTCGTATAGGTTCTGGGCCGGGGTCGGTTTGGAGAAGAAGATCACCAGGCTCGGTCCGCTGGGCATCGGCGCTACGGCCATCTGCCGCTTTTCGCCCGAGACGAGGAACATGGACGGCGGGTCATCTTTGAGTTTGCCCAGGAACGGCGCGGTGCGGTGCAGGATGCCGGCGATCGAATGCTGGACCGCCTCCATGTCCTCCTCCATTACTTCCAGCACGTCGCCCGCGCGGTGGGTCGCCTGCCCGCCCTCCTGGCACAGCCAGGCGGCGTCGGCATCCAGCTTTTGGCGCAGGTCGGTGAGCACCTTGGCGGCGCGGTCCTCGCTGGGCTGGAATTCCTCGCCGGCCAGAATCGAACGCACGGCCAGGAGGAATTCGTCCATCGGGAGCGGTTTGTTGAAGAAGGCCCGCACCCCGAGCCGTTCGGCGAGGGCGCGGATCGCCGGCTCGGAGAAACCGGTGGTGACGATGACGGGGATGTGGATCTTCTGGATCTGCCAGCGTTCGACCAGTTCCAGGCCGCTGATCCCGGGCAGGCGGACGTCGATGATGATCAAATCCGCGCCGTGTTCGGCCAGTTCGAGGGAAGCTTCCTCGGCCGAGAGGCAATCCACCACGTCGAGCGACGGATCCATCAGTTGGATCGCGCTGTGGATCATCCGCGCGATTTCCCGCTGATCTTCCACGATCATCACGCGCTTGCGGCCCATAGCAAAGATTGTAGCATACCTGTCCGTGCCGGGGCACCGGTCCGTTAGTCCGTACCGCCCGGCCGCCATGGGGACGGGTATAATTCACCGATGATGGAAACGGCTACGCCCCCGCGGCGGCGCGTCCTGCGGTATGCCATCCTCGGGGGGATCATCGCGGCGACGATCCCCCTGTATTGCAGCGCCGTGGTGCTGATCGCCCTCCATCCCACCCCCACCGCAGCGTCCACCCCCAGCGCCACGCCTCCCGCCGTTCCCACGCGCTTCATCCCGCCGCCGGCCACCGCCGCGCCGCCGCCCGGACCGCAACTCACGTTAACGCCGAGCAACACCGTCTTCATCCCGCCCACGCCGACGATCACGCCGACCCCCAGCGAGACTCCCCCGCCCACCCGGACCCGCACGCACACGCCTACCGCAACGCCGCCGCCCACCGCCACCGAGACGGAAACCCCGACCGATACCCCGCCTACTCCGTAATTCGCTTGAGCAGATCATTCCGAAGTCCGGCGTTTTTCCAAGCCGAGGAATCGGCCGGGCATGGACAAAATTCGTCCGCCCAAAAGGACGACCTTGCTCCCCACGCGCTGCCGATTCCTCGGGGCTTCGCCCCTTCGGAACGACGTCCTCCGTTGTCCTTACAGCCGCTCCGCCACCGCCTTGGCCACATCCAGCGTGCCGCTCAATCCGCCCAAATCATAGGTCCGCACTTTCCCCGCCGCGATCACGCCGGCCACAGCCCGCTCGAGGGCCGCGGCTTTTTCCGATTCGCCCAGCCAATCCAGCATCAGCTTGGCCGCCAGCAAGGTGGCGATCGGATTGACCTTGTACTGGCCGGCGTATTTCGGCGCGGAGCCGTGGGTCGGCTCGAACACGGCGAACGACTCGCCGATATTCCCGCTGGAAGCGAACCCCAGCCCGCCCACCAGCTGGGCCGCCAGATCGGAAAGGATGTCGCCGAACATGTTGGTCGTCACAATCACCCCGTATTCGAGCGGGTTCTTGATCAGCCACATGGCCATCGCGTCGACGTTGGCTTCCTGCAGGGCGATGCCGGGGAATTCGTCCGCGATTTTCCGCGCCTCGCGGGTGATCAGGCCCGAGGTTTCGCGGACTACGTTCGGCTTCTCCACCAGGGTGACGCTTGGGTATCCGTGCTTCCGCGCGTACTCGAACGCGGCGCGCACGATCCGCCGCGATCCGCGGCGGGTGACGATCCGGCAGGAGAGCGCGATGTCGTCGGATTCGTCCTTCCGGAACGCGCCCATCGCCGGGCTGTGCACTTCCAGCGCGGCACGCACGTCCGCCGGGAGCGGGTGGAATTCCACGCCCGCATACAGGTCCTCGGTATTCTCGCGGAAAACCGTCAGGTCGATCCCCTCGCGGTAGTTCAGCGGATTGCCGGGGTAGGCCTTGCACGGGCGGAGGTTCACGTAGAGATCGAACAGCTGGCGCAAGCGGACGATCGGACTGCGGTAGGCGAGGCCCTTGGCTCGCAGTTCGGGGGCCAGCTCGGCGGCGGCTTCCTCCTTGGGCTTGGAGGTGATGGCGCCGAACAGCGCGCAACGGCAGGTCCGCAAAAGGCCGATCGTGCGCTCCGGAAGCGCGTCGCCCTCCCGGCGCCAGAATTCCCAGCCGATGTCGGCCTGCGGATACTCGGCATCCAGGCCGAGCGCATCCAGCACGATCCGCGCCGCTTCCATCACATCCCGCCCGATCCCGTCGCCCGGCATCCAGGCGATTCGATATGTAGCCATCCATCCTCCGATTGTTGATGGGCCGAGAGTATAGCATGGGCCGGTGAGAATCCGTGAAGCCCGCCCCTGACCGGCGGGCCCGGGGCACGAGAGAAAACCCGAAGAACACAAAGCAATGATATTCATAATGGCATATTGAAAAAAAGTAGCTACGGGGGTTGAGTAGCCCCAGTGGTCTGACGGGGCGTATCGAAACCACCAGGAAGAAACATAAAATTTACTCAAACTGGTTTTGGTTGTAGAAAACGGCAAAGAAAAAAAGGCCACCTAACAACGGGTTGCAGCCGACTATACTTCCCTGCGCTCCGCAAAGCGGCTGAACCCGACCGTTGCACGGTGTAAAATAACGCCACCATGATATAATTTCGTAATATTTTCTAGGAGACAATAGATGCATACACGTAATTCAAGATCTGCGATAATATACAAAATTGGTATGATGTTTTTCATTTTATTTGTACCTAGTTGTGTAGCCGGAGATTTGTTTAGCCAAGAATTAACTCCAAGTCCAACCAGTACACAAACGCAAACCGAAACATTTACGCCAACCATTACCGAAACCAAATTGCCAACATCTACACAAACCAAACCGCCACCACCACAAAAATTATTTATTTGTTATCACAATAACAAAACGGAGTTGTCGCTTAATTGCCTTTCGTCACGGGAAGATACTTATGTATTTATCTACTTTAATAAAGGGACAACTTTAGAGTACGAATTTGTATTAAATGGCGATATTCATGGGTTTATATATATTTTTAGATTATATATAGGTGTAGATGCATGTTTTACCGAAGGCACATTTCCGGAATTTATCGCTCAAATATTAATCGAACAAAATAACCAAGAGAAAGTCATTGCAGAAGTAAGTTTCTATACATTGTGCGCAAAACCAAGATTCTTGGAAGAATCAACACAAGGAAAAGATCCGAACACCAAAGCCGGTGACAAATTGATATTTCGAGTAAAAAATAATAGTAACTATAATGTTCCCGGAATATTTCAAACAGGAAATAAGGCAAACATCGCATCATATCTTTTAATTCCGGCAATATATTAATACCTGCCCACCGATGAATTGAAGTTGTGAAGAGGGAAAGCGGATCGAAAAATTGGACTGCTTCGCCAGTCCTCATATATGCGGAGGAAGAAGAATGGAATAGGAAGCGACCGCACGGCGGATAAGCCTTCGCGGTCGCTTTTTTATCCAAGAGTGCCCGCCTTGGAATGTCTCCGTATACGATAGAAATAAGTTCGTGGCCAAAGTTCAAACGCATCAGATGACAGCGAATTAACTCTTCAAGAAACAAGCAAAATAATCACCTGGGCGGGAAGAAAATGATCAGCGGATAAAGCAAATAGGCCTTGTTCGACATTTTTATGTCAGTAGGCTATCTAAATAATTAGGAATAAAGTATCAGCTTAACCTCAGTAATCTTGAAAAGAAATCCTCCTCTTTTCCATCCTCACCCCAATCCCCTGGCCCTCCTCTCGCTCCGCTCGAGGACTGGCTTTCCCCCTCTCCTGACAAAAGTCAGGAGAGGGGGAAAGGGTTGTGGGGGCAGGAGGTGAGGAAAGGGCAGGGACGGGAGGATGAGGAAATACGACAACATCTGATTTGCTATCCCCGGAACCCTCTGCTATCATCGAAACGCCATGGACGACAAGCTGCTTGCCGCGCATCTTAAAGATCTGGTCCGGGCGCCGGGGCTCTCGGCTTTCGAGGCGCCCGTGCGCGCGGTGATCGCCGCCGCCTGGCGGCGGTACGCGCCCAAGCAGACCGTCTCGCGCCTGGGAAGCCTGCACGCGCTGCTGCCCGGCACCAGCCGGGGCAACCGGCCGAAAATTCTCCTCACCGCCCACATGGACAAGATCGGCCTGATGGTCACCCAGGTGATCGACGGATTCTGCCGCCTGACCGAAATCGGCGGCGTGGATCCGCGGATCCTCCCGGGCCAGTTTTTCACCATCCACGGCCGCGAAGCGGTTCCCGCCGTCGCCGTTCTGCCGCCCGCCGCGCTGCTGCCGCCGGACCGCAAGACCGAGACGGCCCGTTTGAAAGACCTCTGGCTGGATACCGGGCTTCCGGCGGCGGATGCGGCGCGCCTGATCCGCACCGGCGATCCGGTCTCGTTCCGCCAGGAACCGCTCGACCTTGCCGACGGCCGCTTCGCCGGCCCTGCGCTCGACGACCGCGCCTCCGTGGCCGCGCTCACCGTGTGCCTAGAGGATCTGGCCGCGCGCCCCCACCGCTGGGACGTCATCGCCGCCGCCACGGTCCAGGAAGAGGAAACTCTCGGCGGGGCCTACACCTCCGCCTTCGCGCTCAAACCCGACCTCGCCGTCGCGGTCGACGTCACCTTCGCCGCCGGACCCGGATTGCCGGAGCATAAAACCTTCCCCATCGGCGAAGGACCCACCATCGGTTGGGGCCCGAACGCCCATCCCGGATTGTGCCGGGCGTTCCGGCAGGCGGCCGAGCGGGCGGGCATCAAATACGCGTTGGAGATCATGTCCCAGCATTCCGGAACCGACGCCTACGCGATGCAGACCGCCGGGGAAGGAATTCCCACCGCCGTGATCGGCATCCCCCTGCGCTACATGCACTCAGCGGTGGAGACCGCCGCGCTGGCGGACATCCGCCAAACCGGACTCCTGCTGGCGGAGACAGCGGCTTCGCTCGGCGACAATTTTCTGGATGCATTGACCTGGGAGTAAGCGGATGACTCCGTCGAAGGTCCGAAAAAAAACCGCCCGGCCTCGGAGCGCCCGGCCGCACAAAGCCGGGGCGGTCAGCCGCGCGGACCTCGCCCTCCTGCGCCGCCTGAGCGAAGCCTGCGGCGTATCGGGCGACGAAACCGCCGTCCGCAGGATCGTCCAGGACGCGCTCAAGGGCAAGGTCCGGGAGATGCGGACCGACGCGCTGGGCAACCTGCTCGTCCGCTGCCGGACCCGCGGCAAAGCCGCGCGGCGCGCGATGGTCGCGGCCCACATGGACGAAGTGGGATTGATCCTGATGCAAGCCGGGAGCGACGGCCTTTGGAAATTCGAGACGGTCGGCGGGATCAACGAGAAGACCTTGCCGGCCAAGCCGGTTTGGATCGGCGGCGGGCGAGTCCTCGGCGTGATCGGCACCAAACCGATTCATCTGGTCGAAAAAGAGGAAGCCGAAAACCCGATCAAGAAGGATTCGTTGACGATCGACGTCGGCGCGAAGGACAAGAACGGCGCCGCCGCGCTCGCCAAACCCGGCGACCGGGCCGCCTTCGCCACCCCCTTTCATGCCGAGCGGGGCCTGCTGTTCGGAAAAGCGCTCGACAACCGCCTCGGCGTGGCCGCGCTGATCGAGCTCGCCGCCGATCCGCCGCCGGGAGTCGACCTGTGGGCGGCGTTCACCGCGCAGGAGGAGATCGGCGCGCGCGGCGCGAAGGTGGCCGCCTACGCCCTCCGTCCGGACATTGCGATCGTCCTCGACGCGACTCCGGCCGTCGACCTGCCGGCGTGGGACGGCGCGGAAAACGCCGCCTACAACGCGCGGCTCGGCGGCGGGCCGGCGGTCTACGTCGCCGACCGCGCGACCATCTCGGATCCGCGCCTGGTCCGCCTGCTGAGAAGCGCGGCCGAACAGCGCGGCATCCGGTACCAGATCCGCCAGCCGGGCGGCGGCGGCACCGACGCCGGGGCGATCCACACCGCGCGCTCGGGCATCCCGAGCGTCTCGGTCTCGGTTCCCTGCCGTAATCTGCACGCCCCGGTGGCGATCGCCCGGCAGGATGATTGGCGCGCGCTGGTCGCCTTGGTGCGCGCGGCGCTGGAAGCGTACGGCCGGCGCGGCCTCGCCTGACCGTTCCCGCGCGCCTTGCGGCCGAAGGAGGAGCACCCGTGAAAGCGTTGATCCGAAAACTCACCGAAGCCTACGGGCCCTCGGGGCGCGAAGCCGAACTGCGGCAGATCGTGCGGGCCGAGATCAAAGGCCAGTGCGATTACATTTCCGAGGACGCGCTCGGCAACCTGCTCGGGGTGATTAAGGCCAAGGCGAAAACCGGCAAGCGGATCATGCTCGCGGCGCACATGGACGAAATCGGCCTGATCGTCTCGCACATCGACGAGCGCGGATTCGCGCGGGTCGCCCCGATCGGCGGCGTGTTCCCGCTGAATTGCGTCGGCAGCCGGGTGCGCTTCGCGTCGGGCAAGCCGGGCGTGATCGGCCTGGAGGAGCGCGAAGACCCCAAGCGGGCGCCGACCCTCGACCAGCTCTACCTCGACCTCGGCGCGGCCGACCGGGCATCCTGCCCGGTGCAGGTGGGCGAGATGGCCGTGTTCGACCGCCCGTTCGTCGAAGCCGGGACCCGCCTGATCTCCAAGGCGATGGATGACCGCATCGGGGTGGCGGTCCTGATCGAGGCCATGCGCCGCCTGAAGCGCACGCCGCACGAAGTCCAATTCGCGTTCACCGTCCAGGAGGAGGTCGGCCTGCGCGGAGCGCGGACGGCGGCCTTCCACCTCGACCCGGACCTCGCCCTCTCGGTGGACATTACCCTAACCGGAGATACGCCCCGCTGCCCGCCGATGGCCGTCAGCCTCGGCCGGGGCCCGGCGGTCAAGGTGCGCGACGGGCTGATGATCTCCGATCCGCGGGTGGTGGAATGGATGACCGCTACCGCCTCCGCCCAGCGCATCCCGCACCAATTGGAAGTCCTCGAGCGCGGCTCGACCGATGCCTCCGTCATCCAGGTATCGCGGGCCGGAGTCCCGGCCGGCTGCTTATCCATCCCATGCCGCTACGCCCACTCGCCGTCCGAGATGGTGGACCTGGGGGATGTGGAACATGCGGTCAAATTGCTGCTGGCTATGCTGCAGGGACCGGTGGGCTTTTAAGCGGATCCGCCCCGGCGCGGGGCAGGCCAAGACCGCTTCTTGGTGGGGAGTCCGCTTCTCCACCCGAGATTCATCGTTGCTTCCATTCCCGCCAAGAACTCCGGAAAACCTACGTTTCCTTGACGATCCTCCGGCGAATCGCCGCAAACACAGCGTCCGAATCCGCCCGCCTTGCCGGATTGGTAAAATCTCCCTTGGGGGTTCCAGGACAACCAATAGAAAGGGAGGGTTCATGGAAAAATACGCCATCAAGACCGTGTGCATGCTGTGCGCCGCGGCCGCGTTGAGCGCCTGCAGCCCGGGCGCGTCGAGCCCCAGCGATTTCGAAGCTTCCATCACTTCCGCAGCCCTGACCGCCGCCCGGATCGTAGCTTCCCCGATCCCCTTGGACACGCCGACGCCAACCGAGGCGGCGCAGACGGCGGAGTCGAGTCCGACCCTCTCATCGGCCGGCTCGTCGGCCTCGCGCACGCCAACCCGTCCGCCGCAAAACACCATCGTCTATTGCGACGACGCCGCCTTCGTCACCGATGTCACCATCCCCGACGGAAAAGTGATGAATCCCGGCGAGGAGTTCATCAAGACCTGGAGGATTAAAAACACCGGAACCTGCACATGGACGACGTCCTACCAGCTCGTCTTTGTCAGCGGCGAGGCCATGGACGGGGTCGATACCGCGCTGGAAGGCGACGTCGGTCCCGGGGAGACGGTGGATGTGTCGGTCAACATGGAGGCGCCCGCGGCCGCCGGATCGCACATCGGGTATTGGCGGATGAAAAACGAAGCGGGAAATCAATTTGGGCAGTTGATGTACGTGCAGATCACCGTGGCCGCCGCGAAGACCGAGTCGGCCATCCCGTCGCCGACGGATGCGGAGCCGACCGAGACGGACGTGCCCACGGTAACGCCTACGGAGGAAGAACCCGGTTAAGGGCTCTCCCGGACCGGGACGCCCGGCATCGGACCGCGGATTGCGGCTTATTGCGGTACGGAAAAAGGCTGTCAAGAATTTGCCCGCGGAGTGCGAGGGGGCTTCGGAATTTTCCTTATCCGGTCGTTGGCAGCCGCGCGTCTTGCGGAGGGATCCGCCCCGCTGACAGGTTGCTGATAAAGGCCATAGACAATCTCACCGCGGTCATGTCCCTTGGCTCGCAAAGACATCGCCTGCCTTTTTCCCGCGCCCTGCTACAGGAGAAGGAGAAACCCGACCAAGTTCACGCCCGCGTGCACCAGAATGGGCGGGAACAACGACCGCGTTTTTTCACACAAGAAGCTCATGAACAAACCGAACACAAACGCGCTCACCACCCAAGCCGCCGCCGCCCCCCAGGGAATCCGCGGATACAGGAAGAAAAAGTGAGTCGCATGCCGGATCCCGAAAAACGCGGCCGACGCCAGGGCCGATCCGCCGAAACCCAAAGGGGAGCGCAGCGCCCCCTGCATATACCCGCGGTAGAACAGCTCCTCCCCGACGGGAGCCCACAACAGCAGGAACACCGCGTAGAGGGCCATCGCGGCTTCCGGGGAAATTCCGAATTTGAAGGCCGCCCCGTCCGCCAGAGTCTTCAGCGCGGCCTCGAGCGAATAAAAGGGGTTGGCGCCCACGCCGAAGGAATCCAGGATGCGCTGATACGCCCATCCGGCCAGCCCCTGATCCACAATCACGGCCGCCAGGAACACCCCGAGGGTGAGCCGCCAATGCTTGCGGATCACTTCCGCGAAGGATCCAAACGGATAGGTGCCAAGCACCAGGGGGAGGATGATGGCCAGGGCGGCGTACACCATGAAGTACGGAGACCAAGCCGGAAACATGCTCTCGGCCAGGACGATCAGCGTGAGCGCCGCCGCGGCAATGAAAACGCCCGGAACCGAAAGCAGCCATTCTTTGACCTTCATCGCTCCCTCCTCGTTGGAAGCGCCGGCTTCCCCGCCGCCGGATCCGCGCCGTCCGGGATCCCGGCCGGCCGTTCGACGATGTCCCAGACGATTATATCAATCGCGCTTCCGGAGCGCATGCTCCACGGAAAACGGTTGGTGCGGCCCTCGCGGGAAAACATCGCTCGGGTTGAGTGGTAGAATGAAATCATGGATAGTTGGAAGGGAGGGCGATCCATGTCCCGCACCTGTCCACGCGTCTTCTGTGTTCTGATCCTGGCGCTGGCCGCAAGCGCCTGCGGCTCCGGCGCCCCGGCCGGCGAATACTCCGCAACCTTCACGCCGACCCTGACCGCGTTCGCTCTTCCCCCGGAAGCCACAACCGCCCCCACGCCGACCATGGAAACCGCCCCGGCCGAAGCGGAACCTTCCGGCGAAGATGCGGATCCGTCGACCGAGTCCGCTCCCGAGCCTTCGGAGGAAGCCGCCGGCCCGGCCACGTTGACGCCCGACTCCGGGGAAGCCGGCGCCGCCACCCCGCCGCCCGCCGCGGGTTCCTCCGACGTCCGGTGCAACGACTCGCTGTTCATCGAAGACATGACCGTCCCCGACGGCACGATCCTCGCGCCCGGGCAGACGTTCGAAAAGACCTGGCGCTTGAAGAACATCGGCGTATGCGCGTGGACGACCGGCTACGTCCTCGGTTTCTCCCACGGCGAACGGATGATGGGAGCCGAGTCGCATTTATCCAAGCCCGTCAGTCCGGGCTATACCATCGACGTCACGGTCCAAATGACGGCGCCCATGGAAAACGGCTGGTACGGCGGGTGGTGGAGGTTGAGGAGCAACACCGGCGAGAATTTCGGGGATTTCGTTTTCGTTTCGATCTTGGTGTCCGACGGCCGGGAATCCCCGACGCCCGGCGGATAGGCTTTCGCGCGGCACGCCCCCCTCGTCCGGAAAAACCCTCCACAACCCCGTTCCCATCGGCGCCGGACCGCAAAGCCGTTCCCTCACCTCCGGCCGCCCGGGTTCCAACGGATCTCAACCGCACCTTTTCCAGCCAGCCGCAGGGGGATCTTCCAGATATCCTCCCCCGCCTGTTCGAAGGACGCCGGTTTGCCGTTCCACCGAACGGCGGTTGGACGGGCGGGCAAGGCGATCCAGACGGCGCCTTCGGCCTCCCGCCCCAAATTTAAAACCGCCCGCAGCGAAAGGCGGGATTTCCTCCACTCCGCCACTTCCATTCCCTGGCTGAAATGCAGGTTCGATCCGGCATACTGGACTCCCTTTGATTTCATCCGCGCCGCCAAGAGGATCGACCCGTGCGGTTGGATTGTTCCGCAGTCCAGGATTCCTCCCGCTGTTTCGATCATCCGTTCGTCCCAAAGCGAGAAGGCCCGGGCATCCCCGCGGACGCCGGTCAACTCCCGCAGGTCGACGGACCGGTCCGCCGGGAGGTCGCCCCAATTGAAGATGCCGATCACCCACCATGCTCCCTGCGGCCCGCGCATCGGCAAAACCGCCAGCGAAGACGCTTCCTCGCCGCGCCAGCCGGGCAGATCCGCGGCGCGGTGCAGCGGCGGGAAAAGCATCTGCGCCAGCCGCACGGCATCCGGTGAAAGCTTGGAAAGGTCGTCCGACAGCAGGATCATCCCGCCCGAAAGGGCGATCGCCGCGGCGAGGGTCCGCCGTTCGTCGCGGGTCAGGGTCGTCTCCGAGTCGCGCGCGAGCAGGCAATCCGGATCGTTCCACCACCAGCGGCGGTGCAGCGGCGCGCGGGCGAACGCATTGCGCACCGCGTTCCAAGCCGAGGGGACGGTCGGATCGCCGAGGCCGGCCCAAACTTGATGGAAGAGGTGCGGTTTCCAGACCGAATCGACGTCCGGTCCGATGCGCATCGCGTCGAAGACGCCGATCCCCGAGCCGAGCGGACAGCCGCATCCGAGGAGGAAGGCTTTCTCCCCGGCCGCCCCGCGGACCGCTTCCAAAGCCCGGCGCAGCGCCTGGGCCCGGGTGGCGGTCGGGTCGGCGTACCGCGTGCCCTTCGCCGCCGGGTGGTACAGAAAATCCAATTTCAAGAAGTGAAATTTCCATTCGATTACGGCGGTTCGGATCAGCCGCCGGATATGGGCCAACACCTCCGGCCGGGTGACGTCGAGCGAGCGCGTCCGCCGGACGGCGCCGACGGCGACGTTCGACATCACCCCGCCCGATCCCGGGGCCACCCAGTCCGGATGCTCCCGGGCGGTGCGCGAATCCATGCGCAGAATGAACGGAGCAAGCCAGATGCCCGGGAGGAAACCGGCCTTGCGGATGCGGGCTGAAAGCTCCGGCATCGGGGATGGGAATTTTTCGTTGCGTTCGAACCAGTCGCCGACGTCCGCCTGGAAACCGTCGTCCAGCTGGATCAATTCCAAAGGAAGCTTCGGCCTCAGCGCTTTGGCCGCATCGGTGTTCGTTTCCAGATCGGTTTGGCGGACCTGCGAATAATAGTAGTACCAAGAACCCCATCCATCGGGCGCGGCGCGGCGGGTGCGGGCCCGGTTTTCGCGCGCCGCCGCATCGAAATATTCCGCCGCGGAGGCTTTCCGGCCAAGCGCAAGGAATGCCCGGTCGGTGGCGAGCGACTTCTCCGGATCGAGCCGCACGCCGTCGGCGTCGGCCTCGATCCGCAGTGAAAGGATCCCGTCGCCGAGCCAGGTTTCCACGATTCCGAATTGTTCGCGCTGGGCCAGGAATCCCGCCACGAGCAATTCCCCGCCGGATTCGCCGCCGAGGGCGGCGAACATGTCGGAGACGAAATGGCCCGGCCGCCGGGAGGTTTGGACGTCCGTGCCGATGTGCATCGACGCGTTGATCGGACCCAGCTTGTGGGTCGGCTGGCGGTCGCGGCCGCGCCGTCCGCCGGCGAAGCTCCACGTCTGCCAGCCGTTGACGAACATCGTCCGCCGCGCCGGATCCATCGGCAGGCGCACGCCGCCCTCCGCCGCGAACCGCGGTCCGGCCCGGCACAGGCCGATCGAATCGATCCTCAGCGGCCGGGTTCCTCGATTGGTCAGGATCATCCGCCAAAGCAGGAACGGGCGGGCGGCGGGCAACGCCCACTCCATCCGCACGGTTAGCCCGCCGTCGGCGTCCGCCTCCGCCGCAAGCAGGCGGCACGGGCCATGAAACGGGTCGCGGCGCGTCTTCGCCGGCCGGCATCGAACCGGCCCGCATATCCACTCGGTCCGGCGCGCCCCCTCGCGGTAGGCTACGGTCATGCGCGCGCCTTCGAGGGCGGCCGCCTCAGCTTCCGGGAAAACAAGCCCCCAAGTTCCGGTTTGCGGATCAAAGAAAAAACGCAGTTGCGGATTCGCAAAGGCAATCATGGAATCCATTGTATACCAGGAGCAGAGCGGAGTACGCCGCCGAACTGGGTGCTTCCGGGCAGTACGGCATCCTCTTTCGCGGCCGACCGATTCCCGGGGGCATGAAGGCCTCTCCGGAGGACGCGTTGTGCGGGCAGTCTCTTGAACCGCCCGGCGGTCCGAGGGAACGGTTGCCTCTGTGCCGGGGCGGCTTATTCCGCCAGTTCGATCCGCGCGTCCGCCACGGGGACGATCGGCTCGCGCCCCAGATCGTAGAAACACGCGCTGGAATACACATACTCGGAGCGCTTGGCCGCCAGGCGCCACTCCGCGGACAGCGGCTTGTCGTGCAGAAAATCCAACACCGACGCCAGCCGGTTCCTGGAGGAGATCTCCTCGACCCGCAGATCCCCCCAAATCGGCGCTCCGTGTTTGACGTTCTCCGACCGTGCGTGGAGGTAGTGCATCAGCGGATGCCGTCCCCGCCGGCGCAGCGCCGAAACCATCCGCGCGGCGGTGAAATCCGCAAATCCTTCGAGGACCCGGCGGAGATCCCCTGACTGCGGGCGGCAAAGCAGGTTCAGGTGCGAAGGCAGCAGGACGAACGCGTACAGCAGAAGCTTCCGCGTGCGCCCCAGGTGCGCCAGCGAATCGAAAACGATCCGCGCGCAGGCCTCGTTGGCGAACAGGTGCTTCCAGCCGCCGACGGCCGCCCTGACGTAAAAAACCGGCGTCGATAGAGTATTCTCAGTTGGGTTCATCGTCTCCCCCTTGATGGTTTTTTTGTAAGCCGGCGGATCCGGCCTTCCTACGATTGAGTTTTCGCCATGCTCGTGATCTCCGGTCCTTCCTGCGCCTCCGAAGGAGTCGGCAATCCGCGCAGGATCCGCACCTCCCTCGCTTTTTGATAGAACAATTTCAAAATCGCTCCGGCCCGCCAAAACGCGGTGGCCGCCATCCCGTGCGCCAGCACGGCGAACAGCGGGGGAGTCTCCCGGGTGTAGTAGGTCCAGCACTCGCGGGTCGTCCCCCACAACTCGAGGAAATACCCCAGCCCGGCCCCGCCCGCGAACAACAACAGCGCGGCGCGCTTGTCGCCCGGAGAGATTATGATCAGGGCGCACAACAGCAGCGCGGCGAGGGTGAACGGCTTGTCGAAGGTTCCCCGGACGTAGTAGACCATCAGCAGGTAGAAGCCGCCGAACACGATCCAAAACAGGCGCGCGGTCCACCGTTCAGGCACCCGCCGGTAAAGCCCCCCGAGAAGGCGGCAGATGCGGTCGATCGCCAGGGTCGCGATCGGCCAGGCGGGGACGATCCACAGCGGCGGCCGTTCGTCCGTATAGTAAGTCCACAGCAGGGTCTGGGTTCCCCAGGCTTCGATCGTCAGGCCGCCGACCGCTGCCACGAACGCGGTCCAAGCGTCGACCCGCAGATCCGCGCCCGACATGATCAAAACCGACATCACCAGGAAGATTCCGATCAGCAGCCAATCCACCTGGGCCCAGATCGGAAAATCGGGGTTGATCGATCCGAGGTACGCCTCCGCCAGCGGCCACCAGACGGCGATGATCAGGGCGATCAGCGCCAGGAACATGCTGAGGAGAAAATATGAGGTTCGGTTCCAGCGCAAGCTGACGCCGTCCGACGGCTGCGATTCCGCCATGCCGATCGACTCCATCGTGAGGGGGCGTAGGCGCCGCGGTGCTCCCGCGGCTGCACCATCTCCCCCCTTGTCCATTACGCCCGCGCATTATAACCCGGGAGCGGACAGGCATCTTCTCCGAGGAACCACAACTCGCCTCCGGCTCCCTCCCAGCCGATTGTTTCTGCCGGATGCGCTGGACATATTCTGTCCGGAGGAAGGGAACACTTCGAAAGCAGCCGAGGACGCGGAGAAGCGCAAGCGGATAAAAAAAGACGCCCTTTCGGGCGTCTTGAAATCCATTCGGATTCGATGGATATCAGCAAACCGGATACCCCCCCGGACAGGTCGCCGTTGGTGTCGGGGTCAGGGTCGGCGAACCGGTGGGCGTGAAGGTGGGCGTGGCCGTCCGGGTCGGCGTCTTCGTGGGCGGCGGAGTTCCGACCGTCTTGGTCGCGGACGGCGTGCCGCTCTTGGCGACGACGATGATCACCCAAAAGGATTGGTCGCCGTTGTCGCCGGTTCCGAACCGGCCGCCGTTGGGCACCTTGAGCATCCAGTAGCCCTCGTATTTTCCCGCATCGTTCGGCGCCTTCATCGTCAAAGAAATATCCACCTCCGCGCCGACCGCTACCGCTTCGCCGATCTCCTGAGATTCGGGAGCCCCCATCTTGTTCCCCGAAAGGAACACCACCTGGATCCCGGCCGACCAGTTGCAGGTCCCGGAGTTCCTCAGGCGCCACGTTTTCACAAACGTCTCGCCCGGATCCATCTTGGTCTCGTCCGGAACCGTCATGTCCTTCACGAAGTAAGCCCGGTAGCAGGGCGTCGGCAGCTGCGACGACGTCGGGGTCACCGAAGGCAATTCGGCGGTGTTGGTGGGAGCGGGCGTGAGGGTCTCGGTTGGGATCCCCGGAGTGGCCGTGGGAAGCACAATCGGGTTGGTAGGCGTGGTGTTTTGGACCGGCGCACTGTCGGTCAGGACGGCGTATAGAGTCAGGATATGCGCTGTCGCCTGGTTCATCTGCGACGGTGGCTGGACCCCGCCGCATCCGGTCGTCGCCAAACCAATCAGAAGCGTCACCCCTATTATTCGGATATTTTTTATCATATTTCCGCCTTTCCCGGAGTATTTTAGAGCGAACCACCGTCCGGTTTCAATCCTACTTTCACCTCAATCTCTTGGGTGCAAGTTTCATTCCCGGACCGGTCTTTTCCGCATACCTTAACTTTATGGGTTCCAGATGATAAATCCCGCCAGCGGACGGAATAAGGCCCCACCTCCAATCGGGTGCGGACCGCCCCATCCAGATAAAAATCCACCCGCTCGACCTCCAAGTTGTCCGCGGCCTCCACCTGCAGGATCAGCGCCTCGCCCCTTAAAAGCGAGATGGTTTTCGGAACGGTCGGCTGGATCCATCGCAGGACCGGCGGCGTGTTATCCAAAATCACCGGAATGGCGACCGAAAGAGTTATCCCGCCCTCGAACACGGCCGTCAATTGGATTGACCAGATTCCTTCCGCCCCCGCGGCGTTCCATTCTCCAAGGGTGCCGCCCCGCACCGGCCTTTCCCCCGATCCGAGGGTGTACCAGACCGAGGGGTAGAGTCCGGGACCAGCCTGCAGAAGATAGCGTTCCATACCCGCCGCATCCGCGGTGCCCTTCAGGCTGATCATCCCCCGCAGGGAGGCCAGCGGTGAAGGACTGGCGATATGCAGGCCTTCGTAATACGGAAAGGAGTGCGGAAGCGCGTCGTAGGTATCGGGCGGGATGGGAAAGCCGGAGCGCTCGGCCCAGATCCGGGCTTCGCCCTCCGTTATAAAGAACACCTTCTCCTCCACCAGGTCGAGCGGAGTCCACAGCGTAGCCAGGCGCCCGCTTTCGCGGTTGACGGCCACCGGCCGATAATAGGTGTCCGTCTGAATTGGTTCGTTTCCGGTCAGGAAGAGTTCCGAAGCCACGTTCGGGCAGTAGCGGCTCGGCAACAGGCCCGTGGGGACACATACATCCCGGCGGACAATCCCGGGGGGTTCGGTCCAAACCTGCATCGGCATTGCCCGCAAGGCCCAGCCGGCCGCGGCCTGGGCGAGCATCCAGGGCGAACGCGGATCGGTTCTTCCCGCCGGGTAAGCCCGGCCGCGGACCCCGACCGCCAATCCGGAGCTCGCGGCGAAGGCCCAAGCCCCTTCGCCCTGCAAGCCCTCGGCCGGCATGGCGGCGACCGCGCTGCGCGATCCGGCCAGGGCCGGGGCGGAGAGGTCCGCGCGGCCGGAGGGATCGGTGAGGATATCCTGGACCAGGAAAGCCAGATCGGACCCGAAAATTTTACGGGTCTGGCGGCGCGAATATTCCTCCAGCTGTGCGCCGTCGCTCCGTTCGACCCGCAGAATGACGGCGGCGGTTCCGCTTCCCGCGTCGGCCGTCTCCAATCCGCCGCCGGCGAGCGTGGCATACGCCTGCGTCAGATCCAGCAGATCCGCTTCCTGCTGCCTCCAGAGCTGCAACGAGGGATCCGCCGTGGTTTCAGTCGACACGCCGAGCAGGGAAAGCGTGCGGGCCGCCTGATCGGCGCCCGCGGCGGCGACCATGCCGTCGGCGGCGGCCAAAGCCCGCCGTTGCAGCGCCGTCCGCGCGGAAACGGGCCCCAGATACTCGCGGCTCTCCTCCTCCGGAAAATCCGGGCGGGGGATGTCGAGCAGCATCGAACCCGGAGAGAAACCCCGCGCGAACGCCGAGAGGTACACGAACGGCAGCACGGAGGATCCGGCCGGACCGCGGGCCGCCGATCCGTTTCCGCGCGCCGAATCGAAATAGGCCAGCAATTCCCCGCTCGCGGGATCGATCACCGCCAGCGCAAGATCCTCCGGGAGATCCCCGGCCCCGGCCGGCCCCAACAGCGCCGCCAGATCGCACGGGTTTCCCTCGAGTGTGGTCCGCGGTCCGGAAGCGCCGTCCGCCGGAGCCAGCAGGTTTTGCGCCGCGCACAGCACCTGCATTTCGAAGGCGGCGTCCATCGTCGTGAATACCCGGATTGCGGCGCGCGGTAATTCCTCAGGCGGGAATCGTCCGCCGAGGCGGTCGACGGCCAGCTCGAGGAAGGAATCCAGGATCGGCAGCCTTCCGCCGAAAATCGGATCGGTCGCCGCGCCGTCCGCCTCCCGGGCGCCGATCTCTCCGGCAACGGCGCGCTCCCACTCCGCCGATCCGAGGAAACCGCCGTTGAACATGCGGTTGAGCACCGAATTGCGCGCGATTTTCCATCCCGCCGGGTCCTCGCCGCGCCGCGGGTCCTCCGCCAAGGCTTCCAACGCGGCGCATTGCGCGGGACTCATCCCATCGGCGCGCACCCCGAAGTAGGTCAGCGCGGCGTCGTCGATCCCGACAGCCCCCCGCCCGTACAGCCGCACGTTGATGATCCATTCCGCCAAAGCCGACGGGGTATACCGCAAGGCCAGCGCGCCCGCCAGGCGCGATTTCCGCCAAATTCCTCCGGATGCTCCTTCCATGGAAAGCAATTCTCCGGCCGCTTCCCCCGCCAAGCCGTCAACCCCCGCCAGTGCGCCGGCCATCGCCCGCAAGCCCGCCGCAAAAACCGTCCCGCGGATTTCTTCCGCCGCGATCCCGCGCGCCGCCAGGAATGCCGGCAGCACGCAATCGTCCGCAGCCGCCTCATCCAGGGCGTACCAGCGGCTCATCGTTGCGCTGGCGGATCCGGCTTCGGCCAGCAGCCTTCCCGTGCGGTCGTAAAACCGCGCCGCTTGCGGCCGGTTTCCCAGGTTCAATTCGGGTTCGGGCGGCGGCAGAGGATACAACAGGATTCCCGCCGCCGCCGCGCAGATCAAGTTCACGGCGGCCAGCAGGATCCTTCCCGCCGGGCGGAAAACCCGTCCGGCGTCCGCTTCCCGCACGCGCCGCCGGCGCACGATCCGCAGGATGCGCATTTCCTCGGACATGCAAAGGATTATACTTTAGCCTCACGGCTGCGCCATTACATCGTTGTGCGCCGGAACGCCGGAAAGCGGAGCAGGAAACCCCGGCTTCGGTTTCATCGGCCTGGGCGGCGCCTCGGTGCGCGTTTTCTGGGAGGACCATGCCGGAATTGAAAGCGGGATTGACGCACGAAATCGCGATGACCGTCACTTCAGACCGCACCGCCAAACACCTCGAAACCGGAGACGCGTCGGTGCTCTCGACGCCGTCGATGGTCTGGCTGGTGGAGCACGCCGCGCAGGTCCTCGCGCAGATGCACCTGCCCGAAGGGCAGACCACCGTCGGCGCGGAAGTGGCCGTACGCCACCTGGCTCCCACGCCGCTCGGAATGCGGGTGACCGCCAAGGTCCGGATTGAGGAAGTGAACGGCCGGAAAATCCTCTTTTCCGCCGAGGTGACCGACGAGAAAGAGAAGGTCGGCGAGGGGCGGCACGTGCGCGTGATCGTCGATCAAAAACGGTTCATGGAGAAAGTAAAGGAGAAGACCTAGCCCCCATACCCCTGGACCCCTTTCCCCCTTCCCTTAAGGGAAGGGGGAAAGGGGACGGGGGATAGGGGATTAGGTCGGTCGCCTTATGTTCTACCACCTCTGGACCGAAGGCTGCCAGATGAATGTGGCGGATTCGCGGCGCGTGGCCGGCGCGCTGGAAGCGCTCGGCTACCTGCCCGCCGAACGCGCCGAAGCCGCCGATGTGATCGTCCTCAACACCTGCGTCGTGCGCCAGAGTGCGGAGGACAAAGCCTGCGGCCGGCTGACCTCGCTGCGCCCGCTTAAGGACCGCAATCCCGAGTTGGTGATCAATCTGATGGGCTGCCTGGTCGGCCGGCGGGATCCGGACGGTCTGCGCCGGCGCTTTCCGTTTGTGGACGTCTTTTCGCCGCCTTCGGATCCGCGGCCGCTTGTCCGTTTTCTCCTGCGCGAGCGTCCGGTGCGCGCTTCGGGCGAAATCGTCGCCGCGCTCGCAGCCGCCGCGGAGGAATCCCCCGCCGGACTCCCGCGCTTTCCCTTGCTCGTCGCGGGCGGTTCCGGCGCGGCTCCGCCCGCCGCGCTGGTGCCGATCGTCCTCGGATGCTCGCACGCCTGCACCTATTGCGTCATTCCCTACCGCCGCGGAGGAGAGCGCTCGCGGCCGGAATCCGAAATCCTCGAGGAAATCCGCGAGTGGGCGGCGATGGGGGCGCGCGAAGTGACTCTGCTCGGGCAGATCGTCGACCGCTATGGACAGGATACCGGCGCGCCGGGCCTGCCCGCCCTGCTCCGCAAAGTTCACGCGATCGACGGCCTGGAGCGCATCCGCTTCCTCACCTCGCACCCGAATTGGATGAGCGACGAGCTGATCGAGACCGTCGCGGCGCTTCCCAAAGTGTGCGAACACATCGAAGTCCCGGTCCAGTCGGGCGACGACGAAGTGTTGGCCCGCATGAAGCGCGGCTACACGGTGGAAGCCTATCGCCGTCTGATCGGCCGCATCCGCGCCGCAATTCCCGGCGCGTCAATCGCCACCGACGTGATCGTCGGCTTTCCGGGCGAGACGGCGGAGCAGTTCCAACGCACGGTTGATCTGCTCGCCGAATTGAAAATGGACACGGCCCACCTGGCGCGCTACTCGCCGCGCCCGGAGACTTTTTCCGCGCGCAACTTTCCCGACGACGTCCCCGCCGAGGAGAAGATGCGCCGCTTCCGGACGCTGGAGGCACTGCAGGAGCGGATCGCCGCGGACAAGAACGCCGGGATGCTCGGAAAAACGGTTGAGGTGCTCGTGGAGGGGAAGCATAAAGGGCGCTGGTTCGGCCGCACGCGTACCAACCGCTTGGTGTTCTTCGACGACCCGTCGCGCGAGTGGTCAGCGCGCTTGGCGCAGGTGAAAATTTCACATACGTCGGCTTGGAGTCTTCAAGGGGCGGTTGAACGATAGACGGAAGTGGGGGGATTTTCTACCTACCCCTCATCCGTCCTTCGGCCACCTTCTCCCAGCGTACGCTGGGAGAAGGACGGGATGAGGGAAAAATCGCCGGACTGCGTCCGGCGATTTTTTTGTCCAACGTACCCCGCCATGCCGTGTGCTGCTGGATTTTGAACCTGCTTTCGCAGGTGGGAACCTTCCGTCGGGGTCAGCCTTGGCCGAGGCCTATCGCTTCGCCCTCCTGAGATAAGGTTCCCTGGTTCAGAGTGTTGGCTCAAAACCGTTGTGCAACATCACGAACACAGCAGGGCGCGATTCTTATACCACCATTGCCGGCGGAGCGCAATTGTCGGGCAATCCGGTTTTTCCGTTGCGGCTTCCCCCGGCACGGCTTGCACCGGAGTCGCGAGAGGGCGCCGGGCATCCGCCGGAGGAAATTTCTGCAGAGCGCAAGTACGGCGTCGTTGGCGGATGCCTTTCGGCTTCCCGATTGTCATTCCCGCGCCCGCTCTCGGCGAAGGACATCCGCAATCGGGTGCGGATTCGATGCCCGTCTGAAACCCGCGGGCGCAGTGGCCTCCGAGGCCTTCTTACCCCATCGCCGGCAACCCCGGAGTCCCCGGAAAATTAATTCTCCTCGATCAGGCGGATGTGCAATTCTTTGAGCTGTTTTGGATCGGCCGGCGAAGGCGCGTCCGCCATCACGTCCAGTGCCTGCTGGTTCTTCGGGAAGGCGATCACCTCGCGGATGTTGGGTTCGTCCGCCAGCACCATCGCCAACCGGTCGATTCCCGGCGCCATGCCGCCGTGGGGAGGAGCGCCGTACTCGAAGGCTTCGAGCAGATGCCCGAACCGATCCTTGATCTCCGCGCCGCTTAACCCGATGCGTTCAAACACCTTTTGCTGGATTTCGCGGCGGTGGATTCGGATCGAACCCGACCCGAGTTCGATGCCGTTGATCACCAGATCGTAGGCGTCCGAAAGCACCGCCCCCGGATCCGAGTCGATCTTGTCCAGATCGGCCTCTTTGGGCATCGTGAACGCATGGTGCTCCGCCTCCCAGCGCTTCTCGTCCTCGTTCCAATGGAACATCGGAAAATCGATCACCCACACCAGGGAGACGGTGCTCGGATCGGCGAGGCGCAATCGCTCCCGGAACAGCAGGCGCAGCGCGCCGAGCACCTTGTTGGCCGTCATCAGCTTGTCGGCCGCTACCAGGATCAGGTCGCCGTCCTTCGCCCCGGCGAGGGCGCGCAGGGCGTCGGCTTCCGCGGCCGAGACGAATTTGGACACGTTGCCTTTGACCCCTTCGCCGGTGTAGGCGACCGTTGCCAGCCCCTTCCCGCCCTGTTCCTGGGCGAAGGCGGTCAGGTCGTCCACTTCCTTGCGGCTGTACGCCGCGCACCCGGGGACAACGATGCATTTAACCACTCCGCCGTTCTTCAGGGCTTCTTGGAACACTTTGAATTCGCTCTTCGCGAACACCGCGCTCGCGTCGAAGAGTTCCATCCCGAAGCGCAGGTCGGGTTTGTCGATCCCGTAGCGGTTCATCGCCTCGTGCCAGGTCAGGCGCGGGAAAGGAATTTCCTGGATTTTCTTCTGCGGGGCGACCGCGGGGATTAATTCGGTGAAGAGGCCTTCGATCAGATCGAGCACGTCGTCGCGGTGGACGAACGACATTTCCAGGTCCAGCTGGGTGAACTCCGGCTGGCGGTCGCCGCGCTGGTCTTCGTCGCGGAAACAGCGGGCGATCTGGAAGTAGCGCTCCACGCCGGCCACCATCAGCAGTTGCTTGAGCTGCTGCGGGCTCTGCGGCAGGGCGTAAAAGCACCCGGGATGGACGCGCGAGGGGACGAGGTAATCGCGCGCGCCCTCGGGGGTGGTCTTGAACAGGATCGGCGTTTCAACTTCGATGAAGCCGCGCGCGTCGAGGTAGTCGCGCATGTACTTGATGATCTTGTGGCGCAGGAGAAGGTTCTTCTGCATCCGCTCGCGGCGCAGGTCCAGATAGCGGTACTTGAGGCGCACGTTCTCGTCGACCGGGAGCTCTTCGTTGATGTTGAAAGGAGGGGTCAGGGCCGGGTTGAGCACCTCGACCGCGCGGCTTTCGACCTCCACTTCGCCGGTGGCGAGGTTTGGATTCTCCATCCCGCTCGGGCGGCGGCGGACGACGCCGCGGATTTGGACGACGAATTCGTTGCGCAGTGTCGCGGCCGTTTCGTGCGCGGCGGGGGCGATCGCCGGATTGGCCGTCGCTTGAACCACCCCCCAGCGGTCGCGAACGTCGAGGAAGATCACCCCGCCGTGGTCCCGCCAACGGTCGACCCAGCCGGCCAGGGTGACTTCCTTGCCGATGTCCGCGGCCCGCAACTCGCCGCAGCGAACAGTCTTGTACATGCCTGCCTCCAAAAACGCGACTTCCGCGGGCCCGACCGACCGCGCGGATGGATGCGGATTATACCGGATGGCCCCCTCCTTCATCCTCCCCCGTTTAGCGTAACGCGCTAAACGGGGGAGGATGAAGGAGGGGGCTCTCCGCGGGCGATGCTCAGGATATCTGACAATAGCCCGTAGGCGGTCGTCCGGGGGCTGGGTTCGGCGCCGCTGATGCTCAGCCCTGGCAGTGCGTCGGATTCCAGGCATAGCATCGTCCCGGTGCCGCGGACGGACGCCAACGGATCGTCCGCGGCGACCTGCTCCGGCCGCACGGATGCCGCCACCCCCGCCGCCGCGCGGGCGGCGCGGCAGACCAATTTATATGGGCGCCCTTCCGACCGGGCGCGCCGGACGGCGGCGGGGTTCAATCCGCCGATTCCCTGCCGGAAGACCTCCTCCGGCCGCATAGGGTACTCCATCCAAACGTTTACCAAAGCCGCCACCTTCAACACCGCGTCCCAGCCCTCGACGTCCGCCATCGGATCGGTCTCGGCGATTCCGACCTTCTGCGCCGCCCCGACCGCCTCTTCGAAATCCATCCCCTCTTCCATCCGGCCGAGCAGGTAATTCGTGGTCGAGTTCAATATCGCGCGGAATCCCAGGATGCGCGCCGACGGCAGCGCCTCCCGCCGCAGCGAAAAAACCGGCGTGCCGTCCATGACGGCGGCCTCGAAAAGGAATCGGCGCCCGGCTTTTTCCGCCAGATCGCGCAATTCGCGGTAGGCGAAGGCCACCGGACCTTTGTTGGCCGTGACGACATGCATCCCGGATTGTAGCGCGGTACGGATGTGGGCGATCGCGGGTTCGCCGCTTGCCCGGTCGGTCGGTGTAAGCTCCACCAGGATGTCCGCCCGCGACGCCCTCAGCGCGGTCTCCAAATCTTTTTCGTCACACGCCTTCTTCCCGATCGGCGCGCCGGAATCCGCGTGTCGGAGCACTTCGCTCAAATCCAATCCCGCGGGATCCATCGCGCAACCGTGCCGGCGGGTGGCGACCGCGGCCGTCGCGAACGACACCCCGTACATATCGCGCAGGATAACGTCCTTTTCCAACAACAGGCGGGCCAACGCGCGGCCGATGGTTCCAAAACCGAGGAAAAAAAGTTTGTAGGTTTTCATGGCGGATCCGGAATAGGCGGGGATTGTACTCGATATCCCACGAAATACCCCATTTATCGCAAAGGACGCGAAGATTTCTGTTTTTATATCCTTTTTTGCGCCTTTTGTGACTCTGCGGTGAAAGGGGGTGGAAATTCAATGGGGCTGGAGGGCCATTCCCAGCAGAAAGTTTTGGCCGCCAGGACAGCGCCCTCCGCCCACGTCACTGCACGGATAGAGCGCCTGCCCATGGGTTTGCAGGTTGGCAGGCATCAGAAATATTGCAGATGCCAGCAGAATGCAAAAAACAAGAACTGACGTTATTGCGCGTTTTGGCATAGGCGAAATGATAATACCAACTGGTTCGGGACTAGCGGACTGGCGGGAGAAGCGCCGCCTAGCTCCTGATAGGTGCGGGTCGTCATCTCCAGGACGTCATCGGGGCAAAACAGCGTCTCTAAGTTAGGAACAGGCAGCGACCTCACCATCTGGACGGGCTTCGACTCCACTGCTCCTCCGTATTGTCCAAGCTCGGCAAGTGTGGCGGTCTGCTCATAGACTGTCGGATCAAAACGCACAGAAATGACGTTCCCTGTATAGGAACTGATGGTCAGGAGCCTCTCCTGCCAGTCCCATGCGACCACCCTGCCGTACGATATATAGCCAATAGTCTCTCCTTTAAAATCATACCGCGCCATAATGCGCGGCGGAAAGAATACGATCTTGTCGCTGTTGCGTAGTACTGTGCGGTACACTGTGCGCGCCCACGCTGCCCGTTGTATCCATGCGGACCGAAGCGTCCTGCCAACCGCCACCCTGATCGTGTCATACGGTTCGCCTGCCGGAACCGGACGGACATATGCCTGAAGCAGGATGTAGAAACCAAGAAGAATGATGAAAACACACGAGCATATGGCAGTAAGAAATTTCATAGTATAGATTAAGTAAATACTACCCCGAACGTCCCGCAAGGCGGGGCGGTTACAGTTAGAGGAAGTTCGGGTCTATGCGGCTCAGCCACACGGGGACATACTGCATGGCATCGGTGATGATATGGTCATCCTCAAATGTGTCCACCTCTTTCTGTTGCTCTGGTGGCCTATCTAACAGCAGCGTATTGAGTGCCGGATTGTCAAACGTCTTGTAAAGTGTTGTTACCAAATAGAAGTCAAGGCCAACGCCACGGCCTTGTTTATACATATTTATTTGATCGAGCATTGCCATTATGTCTCCTTGAATATAATTAGCCTCTTTACTATTCCCACCGACATACGTAGTCACCGATCTTGATTGTTTATCTCCGGGATTACGGATTTCCCAGACGATATAATGATCCTCGCCGACGCGCACATACGCACGGTCTATACACGTTATGCCGTACTTGCAGCGAAAAATAATTGCTGTACGCGAGGATTTGATATCCGTCCGAAACGGATTGAAATCAACCGGCCCGGGTTCTGCCAGGAGCGGATGGTCAATAACGTCCTGTTGTATGGGCCTCAAGCTTTCATGGACTGAAAAATCTTTCGGCCGAACGGCTTCCGTGGCATATATTGGCCTCGGCTCGGCTGTTTCTGTGGGAGCAGGGCCGATGTTCATAAACTTCCCCAAATCCGCGTTATACCATTCTGTGGGCGTATTTTCCCAATTAACGTTTACGAGTATCGGCCAATGAGTAGCCATGTCGGCACCAGGCTCGCTGGCTTTAATCAGTGTAAATTCAAAATACCTATGCCCTTCTATTTCTCCGCCGATCGGGCTATCTACCACCCATCGTGGAATCATGAGGTCCCGGCACAGTTGTCCCGCCTCTTCCCCTGCGGTCAGGCGCGGAACCATGAACTCACCGGTTGCTTTTTTCTGGAGAACAAGAAGCGATCCGTCACCGGCAAATGCGCTCAGGTGAACGTGATATTTCTCAAATAAATCGGCATCCAGCTCTTCTATAGTATCTCCTGAAATCATCTTCTCATATGCCAGATGTGCCTGGAGGTGCCCGAGCATCGATTCGGCAACATTGTCCTTCGTCTCCAGAAAATACTCCCGGTTGGGAACCAAAATGTGGGCGCCAAAATCAATGTCAAGCACTTCTGCGGGGTATACCATTCCTTCCGGAATCCGTGCTTCCGGATTGAGGACTATAGCCGGCGCCGCTTCTTGCATCGGGGTGCCCGATGGCGCAGAAGAAACGTCCATCGTCGGCGCCGGGTCTTCTTCGGCCGGAGCACACCCGCCCAAATATCCCACCGCTACAGCGCCTCCGGCGGCCCGGAGCATAACGCGAAGAAAATCCCGCCGGGTCACCCCGTGAGTCGGCTGTTCCGCCGGTTGATCCGCGCCAGCTTTTCGCAAAGGTGTCATGACATCCAATGGTTTCATTATACCCATTGTCGGACCATTCCCGCGGCGGCGCATAAGAGCAGGGTGGGCTGACGGCACTGTGCAATCCCCGGCCCGTCAGCCCACCTTGTGGTTTTTCTGAAGGACAGATCCTTCAACCGTAAAGAACGCGACCCCCGGCCCGCCCGGTGGGCGTTCCGGGGCGGGCTCAGGATGACTTATTCGGCGATCTCAGGATTACTCCCAGCGGAAGGTTTTCGCCGCCAAGAACACCCCCGCCACCAGAATGCCCGCCAGGACGAGCGCCTCGGTTCCATGGGCGCTCCACGAATCGCCCTTCCACAATCCTTGCATCAGGGTGACGACATGGGTGACCGGAAGGAATTTTCCGACCGTGCGGACGGTATCCGGAAGGAATTCCGTCGGGATGGTCGCTCCGGAGAGGAACATCATCGGAAAGGCGATCACCATCCCCGCCGTCTGGGCGATCCGGGCCGTCGGCGCGAGGCCGGCGATCAGGTATCCGCAAGCCAGGATCGCCAGGGTTCCCAGGCTGAAACCGCCGAGCACGCTTAGGATGTTCCCGTCGAACCGCATGTTGTAGCCGAACCGGCCGACCAGGACAAGCAGGATCACGCCCGCCAGGGTCATCAGGAAGTAGACCGTCACGTCGGAGAGCAGGTACAGCGCCGGCGGAAGGGGCGTCACCCGGAAGCGGCGCAGCACCCCGGCCTCCCGGCTGCTGGAAGTGGCGATCGGAACGCTCATCAAACCCACGCTGATGATGATCAGGCCGATGTAGGCGGGGACCGAGACGTCCACCGTTCCGCGCCCGCCGAACGTGGCGATCGGCTCGTTGCCGTAGATCGACCCGAACAACACCAGCATCATCGGCGCGTAGGCGAGCGTAAAGAACAGCGCGATCGGCTCGCGTAGGAAGAGTTTGATCTGGATCAGGGTCAGTTTGGCCAAAGCGCGCATGGGTCCTCCTTAATCCCGGAGTTCGCGTCCGGTCAGGGCGAGAAAGACGTCGTCGAGCGAGGGCTGTTCGGTTCGCAAGCCGCGGTAGCGGATGCCCTTCGCCGCAAGCAGGTTCACCACTCCGCCCACCAGCGCGTCGCCGCGGCCGTACACGGTGACGCGCTCCCCCGTCCGTTCCGCCCGCGCCGCACCCGGCGCCCGGCACAGATCCTCGGCCGGGAACCAATCGTCGGTTTCGAAGATCACCCGGTTCTCGGCGCCCAGCCCGCGCACCAGGTTTTGCGGCGCATCAAGCGCGATGATCCGCCCATGGTCGAGAATCGCCACCCGGTCGCACAGCCGCTCCGCCTCTTCCATGAAATGCGTCGTCAGGAACACGGTTTTGCCCTTGGCGCGGATGTCGAGCACCAAATCCCACATGGCGCGCCGCGCCTGCGGATCCAACCCGGTGGTCAGCTCGTCCAGAAACACCAATTCCGGATCGTTGAGCAGCGAAAGGGCGATGAACAGCCGCTGGCGCTGGCCTCCGGAAAGCTTCGACACGTACGCGTTGCGCTTCTCCGCCAAACCCATCCGCTCCATCAACAGCTTCCAATCCGCCGGGGGATTGTAGAACGCGCCGAAAAGATCCAGCGCCTCCCAGACCTTCAACCGCGGGGGGAGGGCGGCGGTTTGCAGTTGCACGCCGGTCCGTTTGCGGAGCGCCTTCTCGTCGGCCCGCGGATCCATCCCCAGAACCCGCAGCGATCCCCCGTCCGGCCGGCGCAAACCCTCGCAGCATTCGATTGTGGTGGTCTTGCCCGCTCCGTTGGGGCCGACCATGCCGAAGATTTCACCGGCGCGGACTTCGAACGTGACCCCGTCCACCGCCGCAACCGGCCCATACCGTTTCACCAATTCTTTGGCTTGGATGACATCCATGGAAACCTCCCGCCTTCCCGGCCGACCCGGGGGAATCACCTGCTCGCTCCAGTATATTTTTACTCCTGGGGCGGAAACAGGGAAACAGAGGGGCGATAGGGGTTCAAAACCGGGCCGGCGGCGGGACGCGGACGCGGAACGTCGGTCTGCGGAGCCGCCCGGTAACGCAAGGGGCGGAAATTACGGGAACGTCACTTTCGTCCACGTCAGCGGATTGACTTGAATTCCCCCGACCCAAATCTCCCAATGAAGGTGGGGGCCTGCCGCTCGTCCCGTATGCCCGATCAGGCCGATTTCCTGGCCGGGTTGAACCATCTCGCCCACTTGCACTTTGATCGTTTGCTGATGGCAGAAACGGGAATACACGCCCCAACCGTGGTCGAGGATCGTCGTGTTCCCGCAGATGGTCAGCGGCCCGGTGAAGATCACCCGGCCGGCGGCCGGCGCGTAGAACGGATCCTTTTCCAGGGCGGCGTAGTCCACGCCGGTGTGAAAGTAGTAATAGGCGCCGTTGTTGTAGCTGCGCCGGTTGCCGTACAGCGACGTGATCCCTTTGTTGGCGGGCGCGAGGAACAAATCGTCCCAATACCGCTCCTGGGTAAATGGGGCGACCATCGATCGGACCTGCTCGGATTCCGAATCGATCGTTGCCGGATCGAGCGTTTCGGGCGGGACTTTAAGATCGGGCTCGGTCGGGTAATTTCCGCTGATCACCAGCACGTCCTGTTGGAAGGCGGCGGTGCGGCCGTCGGCCAGCGCGACCGTCAGCGTGAACGGGTAGGTTTGCGGTTTGGCCTGGCCGTGGATGCCCTGCAGGCTCACCCATTGCCCATTCCAGTCTTGGAAGTGCAGCGTGTATTCTCCAAGGGTTCCTTCCACCTGCGCTTCTTGGGAAAGCGAAAGGATGACTTCGCCGGTTTCCCCCTGGACCAGCGGCAGGGATTTGAATTGAATGTCCTCCACGGGAGCCGGCCACGCCCGCAACGGCTGATCCCCTCCGACGACGAGCAGATTCTGCCCGGAAAACTGGCCCGCCGGGGAGGAAACGCCGTTCCAAGCGGCCAGTTCCCACGGATTCGCCCCCTCGGCGGCGGCCGCCGCGAGCAACGGAGTCCCCGCCGCGAGCGTGACGGTCTTTCCGTTTTCCCGGCGGATCAACTCCGGGGATCCTTCCTCGGGAGCGACGACGATCAGAGTCTGCCCGGCATACAACCGCTGAGGGTTGACCAGGCGGTTCAGCCGTAACAGGATGTCGGCGGGGATTCCGGTGCTGAGCGAAAGGGTCGCCAGCGTCTCGCCCAATTCCACCGTCCGGGTCGAAAGGATCCCTTGAATTCCCTCGTATCCGGGGATAACCATCCGGTCGCCGGGGTTGATGATATGGTTCTCCCCGAATCCATTGGCGGCGAGCAGATCGGGGATGGTCACCTTAAACGTGTCGGCGATCGCCCAATACGAATCTCCCTCCTGGACGATGTAAACCGGACCGTCGACCTGGGCCCGTACGGCAGGCGTCCGCGGCCAAAGGGCAAGAATCAAAATCAGGCTAAGAAAGAGGATCCGCTTCATACATCTCCACACGGCCGCCACGAGGCAAGACATCCAAAGCGCGCGGGTGCAATTCCAGCACGTAGCAGGCCGGAACGGCCGAAGCATAGAACGGCCGCCAGGGCATGGCGCGCACGCGGTCGACCACCGTTCCCCGCTCGTCCAGCCAGAAAACCCCCAGGGGGAACGGGACAAAGAACATATGGATCACAGTTTCCGTCCGCGAAGGGCGGGAATACACCAGCAAGGCGCCTTCGGTTTCCGCCAGGCGCCTGCGGAACATCAGTCCGAGCAGCTTGGCGCCGAATCCGCGGCAGATTTTCACCCGCCGGGCGAGCCGCCTGCCTTGCGGCGCCAGCCGCACGGCCGCTGTCCGTCCGCACGAACGCGTCAGCTCCGCTTCGCGCATCATCCCTCAATTAAAACGCGCCGGAGACGGCGCGCTGGCGGTTTCCATATAGGCTTGCGGGATCATCCGGCCGGCGGCCTGCCGGTGAACCTTGCCGCCAGCACCCGCTCCACGCTCTCCACCAAATCCTGCGGGGTGAAGGGTTTGGAGACGTAATCGTTCACCCGGGCGACATGCAACCCCAATACCCGGTCGATGCTCTGGGCCCGGGCGGTGACCACAATCACCGGGACATTGGCCAGAGTGTCGTCCGCCCGAATGCGGTGGAACACCTCCCAGCCGTCCATGTCCGGCATCATCAGGTCAAGCAGAATCAGATCCGGCTTCCACGAGCGCGCCTTCGCCAGCCCCGCCTCGCCGCCGATGGCGCCTTCGACTTCATACCCCTTGCGTCCGAGAATCAGACGGATCAGGTCCAGGATTTCTTTTTCGTCGTCGATGCTCAGCACGCGGACAACGGGCATCCATCCTCCTGCGACGGTCTCGGCGGCCTCCCGGCAATCATCGCGAGTAGTCTACCACCTCACGGTCAGAATGCAAAGAAGGCGGATGGCCTCCTGCGCGATGACGCGCATGCGCGCGGCGAATCCCCAACCGGATCGGGCCCGGCCTTGCGCGGAATCGGCCGATTCCCGCCGGCAATACCCCGCCGCGGCGGATCGGCCGGCGGAACGGCCGCCGGCTACCGGGGGCGGCAAAGCAAGGGCATACCATCGTTTTGCAGGATCTCCTTCGGGTATAATCCCGGCATGGCGAGGATCTTCCCGTTTGCATCGCGCTCGACCGAATTGCCGATTCGGCGATTCCACCGCGGGGGGTTATTCAAGCCCCGCGGCCGAGCAGACTTCCGTTCGGCCGCCGCCGCGGCGCTGATCTGCGGCGGATTGTGGGCTTGCGGGTCGCCGCCCGCGGCCGTTCCCGCCTCCACCGCCAGTCCGACGCCCTTTCTTCCGTCCCCGTCCGCCACCTCCGTGCCATCCGCCACCGCCACGGCTTCCGCCACCGCATCGCCGACCCCCACTCCGGAGCCGATCGCGGAGCGGATTCCCGTCATTGAATACCACCACACAACCTTCCGCCTCAGCGACGAGGTGATGATGCAGACCGAATGGTTCCGTTCGCAGATGGACTGGCTGTCGGATAACGGATACCGCACCATCACCGCCGAGCAGTTGGCGTCCTTCCTCGACGGCAGCGGCGTCCCGGCGAAATCCGTCGTCCTGACCTTCGACATCGGCACCGCCCATCGCGACGACTACGAGGAAAACATCCTTCCCCTGTTCCGCCAATACGGCTTCCACGCGCTTTTCTTCGTCCTCACCAACGCCATCGGCGAGGAATGCGGCGGGGAAAATAAAGTCTGCTGGCAGGATCTAAAGGATTGGTCCGCGGAAGGATTGGTCTCGGTGGAATCGCACGGGGTGTACCATCCCGACTACGCCCAGTTGTCCGCCGCGGAGCAGCGCTGGGATTCGGAAACCTCGCGGCAGATCATCGCCGAAAAAACCGGCCGCGCGCCGGTCGGCTTTGCCTACCCCTTCGACTCGTCCGACGAGAGCGCCAGGAAGGTCGTCGAAGCCGCGGGGTACCGCTTCGCCCTTTCCGGCAACACCCGCGACGACCGTTCCGTTCACCGCTCGGATCCCGACCGGTACAACCTCCCCCGCGTGTACCCCTACTCCAATCCGCAGATCTATCCGGCGGTCTACGCGGCCTACGGAAAAACTTTTGGGGAAGTCATATCCGACAACAGCGAAACCGCGTCCTCCGCTTCTTCCGCGCCATCGCCGACGGTCTCCGTCAGCCCGACCCGGACCACAGCCTCCGCGGACGAATATTTCGCCGCCTGCGCCGCCGTCGACCAAATCGCAAATCCCGCCCAGCGGTCGTCCGCCCTGAACCGGCTCTCCTTTCCGCTGGACCTCACCGCCGAAGCCCAAGCGGAACTGTCGAGTCCGGTGGTCCTCAAGCCATCCTGCAACATCGCCCGGGGAAACCTCCCGCGCGGAGTCGTGCTTCACATTACGCGCGGCACGTTGACGGCATCCCTGAGCCAGTTTCAACAGCCGGGTTCCACCAGCGCGCATTACGTCATCGATCGCAACGGCCAGGTCTACCAGCTCGTCCCCGAATCGCTGGGCGCGTTCCACGCTTCCTGCGGCGGGAGCCGCTCGGTGTGCATTGCTTCCTGTCCGCTGTGCGAGAATCCGGACGGAACCTTCCGCGAGCCGTACCTGCAATCGGTCGGGATCGAACTGGTCAACGACGGCCAGCTTCCTCATCCGGAGACGTACGCCGGATTGATCTACGAGGACTACCTGATGGCGTTCGGATACCGCTATTGGGAGGATTTTCCCGACGCGCAGCTTAAGGCGATGGTCACCCTGGTAAACGACATCCGCGCACGCTGGGGAATTCCGCTCGAACTCGTCGTCGGCCACTACCGGATCAACAATAAAACCGATCCCGGACCGGCGCTGAACATTTCTTGGCGTCGGGTGGGAAATCCGGCCCGGGAACCGATTTTTTCAGAATAGCTAGTAACATCTTTACAGCCTCCCCCCTCATCCGTCTTCCCTCGCCTTCCCTCGCCTTCCCTCGCTCTCCCTCGCTCTCCCTCGCTCCGCTCGGGACAGGCGCTCGGGACAGGCGCTCGGGACGGGCTTTCGGGGCAGAGGTTCAGGCGCTTTTACCGGAATTGCGCCGGGACCGGCTTCCCAGCCCCAAACCAGCGGAGAATTTTTTTCATTCACAACCATCAATCTTGAGAGATGGGCTGGGAGAAGGGATCCCGGAACGCTTGTCCCAAGTGAAGCGAGGGACAGGAACGGGAGTATGAGAGGAGAATGAAATGAAAAAAGGTTTTCTTCGAGTCCCGGCGTCTTCGCGCCAGAAAACGCTAATCGATTTCGCGGATCAACTGAAACGCTTCGGCGGCCGGCACGCCCACGGTGCTGCCGCGCAAGCGGGCAAGGGCTTCCACGGCCTGCAGAGACCGGGGATGCGGGAATTCCTTCAACTGGCTGCGATAGGCCGCCAGAGCCTGTTTCTTCCGTTCCAAGAAATCCGAAATCTCCAGGAACACCGAGGGCAGGAAGGCGTCCTCGGCAACCGGTGCGGTCCACTCCGTCTCCGACAGAGTCTCATAGCTCAGCAGGCGCCGCACGATGCGCCCGCCGATCGGACGCGCCGCGACCAGCGCGGCCTGGAACACGGCGCGATGGTCCGAGTGCAGGTCCCCGCGATGGGGGATGAAGGTTGCAGCCGGCCGGAGTTCCGCGATCTTCTTCGCCATGGCGTCCGCCAACTCGTGGGTCGGCACCAGGTCCAGCTTGGGCGCGGGGAAATCCAGGAAATGCACGGTCGATACGCCGAGGATCGCTTGCGCGGCGTCCAGCTCCTTGCGCAAAGTTTTCACCTGCTGGTCGTCGTAGAGGTCCGAGGATCCGCGCGTGACCACCAGCACGTCCACCTTGTCGCCGCGGGAGGCGTGGCGGGCGATCGTCCCGCCGCAGCCGAGCACTTCGTCGTCCGGATGGGTGGCGATGACCAGGATGTTCATGAGTCCTTCCGATTCGGAGCGTTTTCCAGCGCCCGGAGCCGCTCCTCGAGCTCCTGCACCCGCTTCCGCAGGGCGGGGATCTCGGATTCCGGGTCTCCGCCCAGCCGGGTCCCGATCCGCAGTTTGGGATTCGGCTCACGCCCGTCCGCGGGGTCGAACTCCGTTTCCGTCAGCCACAGCAGTCCGTTTCCGGTCTGGACCAGCCATCCCTTTGACTTCTCGCGGTGCACGATGCGGCCGACCACCCCGCGGTAAGGCAGTTCCGTCTCCGGCTCCGCTTTCCACACCACAAGCCTGCGCCCCTCGACGAAGGTGAACGCGCCCGGGTACGGCCGCGAGGCCGCCCGGACCAGGGCATGGATTTTTTTGGCCGGCCACTCCCAGTGGATGACCCCGTCCTCCGGAGTCCGCTTTCCGGTGTAGGAGGCATTGGCTTCCTCCTGCGGCGCGGCCTTCCATTCGCCGCGCTTCAAAGCCGGAAGCCAGCGTTCCAAGGCGGCGTCCAGGGCCGCCTCGAGTTTGCGGGTCACGTCGGCGGAATAATCCGATCCGTCAACCGCGAACGGCTCCTGGACCAGGATCGGTCCGGCGTCGGCGCGCTCGTCCATCTGGAAGAAAGTCGCCGCGCCGCTCCGCCCCTCAAGGACCATCCACGCCACCGGAGCCCGGCCGCGGGCTTCGGGAAGCCGAGTGGGATGAAAGCCGACGCATCCGAGCCGCGGGATCGCCAGCAGGTCCTTCTTCACCATCTGCGAAAGTCCGACGATGAAGAACACGTCCGGCGCCCACCGGCGCACCCGCTCCGCCGTTTCCGGCGCGTTCAAGTCCTTAAAATCCGCGTAGGGGATCCCGGCCTCCGCGGCGGCCGAATCCATCCGCACGTATCCGCTCACTCCGGCCGAGGCGGCGGGCGCCAGGCCGAGGATACCAACCACCCGCAGGCGGTGGCGGACGAGGGCCCGCAGCGTGAGCAGCGAGCTGTTGACGCTTCCGGCCAGGACGACCGTCGGCTCACGGGATTCGGCCATCAGGCTTCCCGGGGCTTCTTCGATTGCGGATGTTCGAGAAATTTTTCTTCGCCGAGAAACATCACCGCGATTGTACGCCAGATGATCCACAAATCAAGTCCGAGCGAGCAGCGGTCCACGTACTCCGCGTCGTACTTCCATCGTTCCGGCCAGGAAAGATAAATGTTCCCGCGCACCTGCGCCAATCCGGACATTCCGGGTTTCACCCACAGCCGCTTGCGGCCGTTCTCGTCGTATTCGGCCAACTGGCGGGGCAGGGCCGGCCGCGGACCGACCCATGACATTTCCCCCCGCAGAACGTTGAAGAGTTGGACCAGTTCGTCGAGCTTGTAGCGCCGGAGAAAGGCGCCCACCCGCGTCAATTCCGGATCGCCGGGATGGATCTCGCGGTTCGGAATCCGCGGCGCGTGAACCATCGTGCGGAATTTGTAGGCGTTGAAAATTTTTCCCTTGCAGCCCAGGCGCTCCTGGATGTAGAGCACCGGCCCGGGCGATTCCAGCCGGATGGCCAGCGCCGCGATCAGGAAGAAGGGGCCCAGGAGGATCAGCGCGGCGAGCGAAAGCAGAAGATCCAATCCGCGCTTTCCGCAGCGCCGGTAAAACCCGCCGGGACGGGAAAAGTCCGCCATCGGCTCCTTATTGGCCTCCGCTTCCGTTTTCTTCTTTGTCCGCCTCCGGAGCGCTTCGGCCGCGGTATTCGCGCAAGGCCTCCAACGCCTCCTCCCGATAACGCGCCGGCACCAATATCTGCGCTTCCCCCAGGCCGTCCACCGTTATCCCGATCACGTACCCGGCGGCTTCCTGGGAGACTTCGCACGGGATCCCGCGCGCGCGGAGATAGCTTTGCACGATCTCCGCCTCCTGCCTGCCGAACGCGCTGTCGACGATTACGAATTGGTCTGCCATCGGGTGCATCCTCCCGCGTCCGAATCCGGACGCCGCCGCCGGTTCACCAATCCCCATCGGAGTAGAATGGTTTCGCGACCGCCCGGGTTCCCTCCCGGACCCGTTCGGCCTCCTCCGGCGTGAGGATCCGCCTCCAGACGGATACGGTCTTGCGACTCTCGCGCCGGATATCCGTCGGCCGCCCCCCCGAGAGCGGTCCGGCGTCGGGGCGCTCGGAATACTTGCGGATTCCGGCTTCCGCCGCGGCGTTCCAGGTCAGTCGGCAATGCCGGTACAGCGCCGGAAATTCCCGGAGCGGCTCGGCCGCGAGGTCTTCGTGCCGAACGAACAGCCAATCTGGATGCTCGGTGCGGTAGCGGGACACCGCCGAGTACATGCCGTTCCACATCAGAACCGCCTGGTCGACCAGATCCTTCTTTCCGGCGACGTAGCGGCGGATCGGTTCGGCGAACGCCGCCAAGTCGCCGCCCATCAGCCGCTCCTGCTCCAGCCAATTCGAAAATTTGAACCACCACTCGAGCCGCTTGACGCTGGCCGCGAATGCCGCCGGATGGCGGATGAGGACGACGACCCGCATGCCGAACCGCCGGGCCAGCCACTCCGCGCTGAACAAGGCAATCGGGTCCTTGAGCAGCGGCCGCCGGCGCCGCAGGCGGGCGGCCAGGCTGAGCGCCCAATCCCTTGCCGCCCGGCCGAAGTGGGCCGCAGTCCGCGATTGGGCCAGCGCCGGCAGGAGCGGGTAGCGCATCTCGACGACGTTGCGCAACAGCCGCGCGTACTCCGCATCCGCGTCCGCGATGGAATAAAACCAATGCGGGAAGGGCTTCGGCACCCAGGTCGGTCCGCTCTGGCGGACGTTGTTGAAAGGCTCGTGGATGTAGAACGCTTCGCCGCCGGCGCAGAGCATCCTGCCCACCCAAGTGGTTCCCGAGCGGTGCGCCCCGGTCACCAAAATCGGGTCCGTCATTTCGGATCGTCCGGTCCCATGGTCGTGGAATCCGCCCTCCCATATTTGCCAAACCGCTTAAAAAAGCCGGGCGAGCCCGCCCCGGTGCGGGTCAAGCCGATGCTGCGCCCCGAAAAACCGCCCAAGACGCTTTTCCAGCGCAATTCCCGTTTCTTGGCAGCTTGGCAGGGACCAGCCACATGCACGGGGGATTGTACCCGAAGCCGTGCGGAGGCGGGGAAAACCGGAAAGGCAAGCCCGATGGTTAATAATGAAGATACCCGCTCAGCGAAAGCGCCGCGCGGCCCGCGATCCGCACCCGGCCCTCCGCCGGAAGGTCCTCGCAGAAGAGCTCGCCGCCGCGCCGGGAGGCTTGCCGGGCGTGCAGTCGTGCCTGGCCGAGCCGCTCCGCCCAATAGGGGATCAGGGCGGAATGCATCGAACCGGTCACCGGATCCTCCGGGATTCCGATGCTCGGGGCGAAGAACCGCGAGACGAAATCCTCGGCCTCTCCCGGTGCGCTGACCGCCACTTGACGGGGATGGAGTTGCGCCAGCCGGGCCATGTCGGGCGTCAGATCGCGGATTGTACGGGCCGTTTCGAAGATTGCGTAATAATTCTCATCCTCGCGCGTCTCCCACACTTCCAGCGGACGCGCTCCGAGAGCCTGCTCCAATCCCGCCGGCGGATCGCACCGCAACGGCGCGTAGCGCGGAAAATCCATCGTCAGCAGGTCGCCCTTTCGCGCCACCGAGAGTTCCCCGGCGCGGGTGTGGAAGCGCACGGATCTCTTCGACGGCCGCAGAAGAAAGAGGATCACATACGCCGCGGCCAGGGTGGCGTGCCCGCACAGCGGAACCTCCGCCGCGGGGGTGAACCAGCGCAGGCGGAAGGCGGATCCCTCCGGAACGAAGAAGGCCGTCTCCGAAAGGTTGTTTTCCATCGCGAGGTTCTGCATCAGCGCGTCGTCCAGCCAGCGCCTCAAAGGAACGACCGCCGCCGGATTGCCGGCGAACACCGTGTCCGTGAACGCGTCCACGCGGTACATTCGCAATCGCATCGGTTTTTTCTCCAGGGAGGATTTTTCCTCAGCGGCAGCGATTCTTCGTTTTCCTCCGGCGGTTATTTTCATGCCGGCTGCAGATTATCGGAATCTTGGGAGATACCGCGGGACCCGTTCGCGATATTCGCCGTACCCCGGTATCCGCCGCACGAGGTCCGCTTCCTCGAACCGAGTTTGCAGGAAGACCCAGGCCAATCCCAGCGCGCAGGCCAACGCAACGGCGCCGGTCGGCCGGATGAGGACCAGGCCGAGGAATTCGAGTATCGTCCCGGAGTGAATCGGATGCCGGACCCAGGCGTAGGGGCCGGTCTCGGCCAGGGAATCCCGCGCCGTCGGCGCCGCGGCGAGCATCCGGATCGCCGCCAGCGCGGCCGCGATGATCACTGCGCCGGCGGCGATCAAGATCCATCCCAGGATTGTCGTGACCAGTGCCGGCCGGAAAAGCGCAGGCGATGCCGCAAGCGCAGCCAGCGCGAATCCCGCCCCCCAGACCGGGATCCCAAAAACGTCCCTTAAGAGGATTGTGAGAATCGAACCGGCGCGCTCACCCCACTTTTTGGAATAGGCGCCCGTGAAAGCGCTGGCGAGGTTGCAGGCAAAGCCGAGGAGGAGCAGGAAAAGGGCTAAAAGTAAAAAATTTTCCAATAGTTTACCTATCTGGCAGGACCCCGGGATGTCTTTGCGGGCCCCGCCCGTCCGATGGGCCGGCAGGGACGGGTTTCGCTTCCGGAACCTGCCTCGCACGCACATGCGGGGGTCGCCCGCAATGATACCGGGGAAATGCCTTTTCAATATCCTGCAAGAAGACAACACTCTATCGGATTTCGAAAACCATCCTCGTGGTTCCAAAAAACGAAGCGCCGCTTCCGCCTCCGGCGGCCGCCGTGGCTCCCGGGCAGACCGGGGCGACAATTCCGCGCACCGCAGTCAATCCGTCGCCGAGTGCGATCTGGTACGTTTTTCCCGGCTCGATCTCATAATCGGCGTAGCCGGCGCTCAATTCCGGTTTCATCCCGGTTACGAATTGCGATCCGCCGCCCTCCCATTGGATGCGGATGACCACACCCGCGACGCCCTTGCCGTCGGGCGTGCGGACGACGACCTGGACCAGCGGCCGGACGATCTGGGGGTTGCAGACCTGCTCCCGGGAGATGAGCAGGTAACCGGGCAAAGCCGTCGGGGTGGATTTCAGCGTCGGCCTCCGGGTGGCGGACGGCAGTACCGGCACGGTCAACGCCAGCGTCGCGTGCGTCGTCGGGAGACTTTTGGTCCCCGTCGCGCCTGCGAGGGTGACGCCCGGCGAGGCGGTCGGGGTTTGGCCCGCCAGCGCGACGGAAAGCCGAGCCAACCCGCGCGCGGCCTCCTCGGATCCGTCGGCCGCCACCACCTGCTGGGCGAGCGAACTCAGCACTTCGGGGGACATTTCGGGGAAAAGGTCAAGCCGCTCGCGGGCCCGGTCGAGGTTGCCGGTGGCCTGGTAGGCCGTGGCGATCAGCAGGATGTATTCTCCGCGGTAAAGCGGCTGCAGCGACGCCGGTTCCGCGCCGCGGAAATCCGCCGGCCGGATCACCCAGGCGTAGCCCACTCCGAGCGCCAACCCGAGCAACGCTCCGACCAAAACCCAAACCCATTCCAGAGTTTTCTTCACGGCGCCGCCGTCGGAATCGTCGAAACCCGAGCCAGGTCGCGCGCCAGATCCTCCAATCGGGCGCAGTCTTCTTCGGAGTATCCGGCCGCCTCATACGCGTCTGCGATCCGGCGAACCAACCCGGCCAAGTCGGATTGACCCAGGCGCGAGAGCCGCACGGCCGCCTGCCCCAGGTCGTGGTCGGCGGCGTAGGTTTCGGCCACCATCAGCACGTAATCGGCTTGGTACTCGGCCCGTAGCTGGTCCGGGGAGATCTCGGTGTAGGTCACCGGGCTGATCGACCAGCCGTACCAGGCGCCGATCAGGACCCCGGCCATCGTTCCGCCGAGCAACAAGAGAAACCGCTTCATCCCGCCTCAGGAAAACAGAACCGGGACGCTGCGCGTTGGTTGCCTGACGCATCGTCCCGGAACACGAAAGGTTACCGCGATACTCCCATCCAGTGCCGAAGGAGGGAATCGAACCCTCATCCCGCCGAGCGGGACACGATTTTGAGTCGTGCGCGTCTGCCAGTTCCGCCACTCCGGCAAATCAAGCGAATTATACCGTATCCCATGCCGTGAATTTTCCGAGTCGGTTGCTTTAAAAAACGAGCGCCGTCCCGGTTGCGGGAGCGGCCCATGCTATAATCTGATTGCGAGCCGCTAACCCGGCTTGCTCACGGCCCGGCCGCCCCCCTCGGTTGGGCCGTGTTCTTTCAATCCCATTATATCCTACGCGTCAATTTCCCCCCCGTTGCGCGTCCTGCCACCCCCCCGGAAATGGGGTCTATCGAAACTCCGCCGAACATTTTACCATCCCTCGAAGTCATGCCGCCGGAAAAACTCGACCATTCGTTTCCGCAAAACCGGGTTTGACGGCATAAGAATTTTTTCCCCGGAAGGCTTGCGCATCGGGTAATACTCATCCCGGCACAGCGGACACAAGTAAGACTCCGCCCCGGAACCTTTCACTAACACCACATCATCCGCCGTTCGACCACAACGATTGCACCTCATGGTTCCTCGCCTTCTACGGGAATTGGAATCCCGTTCTCTAGAAATAGCCTCCGGGCGTTCTCCGCGCCATACTCTCCGGAGATTTGTTGCCAAGTGACTCGCCCTTCTTGGTAATATCTCAAAATTACCCTATTGGCCTCTTCTACAAACTTCGCGGGTGGTAGAACATCCATAACGGGAAGCGGAGTCTTCCCGTCGGTCCGCTCCATGATGAGATTCCATACTCCGGGGGAGAAATCTCTCAACAGCGACGCGAACGCATTAGCGCAAACTAAGGTTTGTAGACTCACACCTTCCGGAAGTCGTTTGAATTCCCGAAGGTGGTCCGCCCATGCCGCAATCGTCGGACCGTCGGCGGATTGAATCAATCTCAAATTCTCCGCCCAGGAATTCCCCTTTGGGGGTCGTCCCTTGCGATTGATTCGCGGGTCGTCTTTTGAAAAGGGTTTGCCCGGCCCGCGTTTCCTGTTAGCTGATTGTTTTACACCCATAAAACCACCTCGTGATTATCCTATGACGAAAGACCGCTAATCGTCAAAAACCTTCCGGGGGCCGAATTTACTCCCAACCATCGCGCCAGGAAGGCCCAGGAACGGTTTTCACAACTTGCAGGTATCCGCCGCAATCCTCCGCTTTCCGCAAGGGTGGGGGCGTAGTTTGACGACGGTTCCTTTTTGTTACCCTCGTGAAATCGCGCCTTCCGCCGTTCTTCTGGCCCTCGCCCATCACGAGGGCCAGAAGAATTACGCCCTTTTACGTGATGGACCTACAGCGGAACCCCACCGCTTCCGGGCGCTTGCGGAACCCCACCGCTTCGCGCATCATCCCTTGAAACTTGGATGGGGCGCGTCCGGTGGTTTGCCGGCGCGCGCGTAGGGGTGTTCTACCCCGAAGCATTCCGCATCGAACATCGAACATCCCGTTCCGGGAAAACGGAATCAAAGTACCATGAAGGAACTTTGATTCTCAATCCATTCCGGGAAAAGAGAATGTATGCTTTCCGCGAAAAAATGATTATTCTCGCGAAGAAAAAAATTATGGTTGCGCCGCATTTTCTTGACCTCGCACCCGGCTAGTATCACGGCTGCCCTCGCGGTCCCGTTGTCTCGTGCATTACATCTCCCCATCACGGGCGGGCCGGGCGATTCTGTCCAACGGCTTTTGTTCTAAGTGTGAAACGAGTTCTTTTTTGGCACTCGTTCCACACTTATCAATCATGTATGATTGCGATTCTCCGGGATTGCATTACTTCCAACCCGCCGAATAAAAACCTTGTCATAACCACAAGCTCCGCAGATGTATCGCTGTATCTCAAGCCGCCCGTTCTCGCACAGGCTCCAAGCGGCTCTATGGAATGCGGAATAATCCGAATGTGTCTCCCCCGCCATTTCCCGAAGGTAGAATCCTTCCCGTTCCTCCAACGCATTGAGTATTAGCCTTTGCCGTCTTCCAAACCCTCGACTCATTTTAAAAACCCATCGCCAATTGCTCAACCTTCACCCGTTCGACCGGCGGACGCTGAAGAGTCAATCCTTCCCCGTCCCGAATAGTCCACCAAGACAACAGAAGCGCATATTGCTTTCCAAAGCCCCGGTCAAGGATGAAGGCGTGTTCCTTGAATAGTGGGATAGGGCATGAGTAGACTTTCCCCGATTCGGAATCCCTGATTCGAATTTCCACCGCTCCGGCCTCCCGCGCTTGGAGTAACGCGCATTCATCCACGGCCAGGGCGGGCGGACGGCGCAAAGCGTGACGGGAAAAGGCGATTGACTTACGGAACACTCCGCCGTTAACGCTTCCGATAACCTTCCCCGATTCGGAATAGATTTGATTTGTTTTCGTTTGGGTGGTATGCTGTGTCTGCATAGATTTTTATTCCTTTCTGCATCCGCCACCCAGGGCACGGGGGGCGGTTTGCTTTTAAGACAATTATTGTCCGAATACCGCGCCGGTAAAATCAGGCTCCAATTAAGCCGAAAACGTCATCGGAGAATTGCTCCAGCCGACGCCGCAACGTTCCGGTCCCTCCAAAAGCCGTCCCGGATGTAATCGCCTTGCGGAGGTCGGCCGAAAGCTGGTCGGTCAAGCGCCTGCAATCATCGGCCAAAGCCTGCCGGGTTGCCGCGCTATGCTTTGCTTCCTTGACTTTTGCCTCGAACCCGTCCGGATGGGTTATGGAATTCGTCAACGCTTCCCCAAAGGTCGCCCGGCGCAGGTCGGCCCCTTTGGTATATGAGTCTGGAAATATCACGGAAGCGAATCCTCCGCGCCGAACGCGCAACGGCTCCGCCTTTGCCTTTTCTTTGAGGACGGATTGCATCCCGATGTAAAGATGTTTCCTAAAATTCTCTGCTGAAGTATTCATTTGAAAACCTTTCGATTTTTCAAAATTGAGTCTCGCCTTTTGATAAGACGGGCAAGCTTCTTTTCCGAATTAGCCAAATCCTTTTCGTGGTTTTTGCCCCGGTCGGACCGCATCCACTTAATCAAATTCCGCTGATTCTGAATCTCTCCCTCCAATTCGCGCAAGTCAATCAAGGTTTCTCCTCCAGCATCTTCCGGGCGATACTCTCCGTAGTCCATTGACCGGGTTGGGGCGCGCGCGGGGGCGGAGAGAAGCCCTTCATTTGACGCCCCATGAGGATATCGAAACTTGGCGGTTCGGGCGGAGTTTCGGGTTTTTTCAACTCACGGAACGCACCGAATAGCCTCGCCTCATCCGCCCGCCTTTGCGCCTCGGTCAAAAAAATTTGTAGTCTGAAAAGGTGCCGCGACTCGTCGCCGGATGGCGCGCGATGGCCTAATGACTTTCGGTACGATTCAATCTCCGCTTTCAACCGCTCAACCTCAAGGTCTGGGTCCACTAGATAGGCTTCATTCATTTTTCCGCCTTTGGAAGCAAGACGCTTCCGGCATTCCTTACCAGAAAACGGACCACGGCGGAACAATCGCGGTCCAACTTCCGGGATAATCCGGTCAACGTTTTGCGGTCTTTAGGGTCGAACCAAACTTGAAAAAGTTTTTTGTCTTTGCGTTCCATGTTTCCTCCGGTTAAAAGCAACGGGCCAGCCTTTCGGCTGGTCCGCCTCTCTCTGATGATATTTAATTATCCTCGCCTTGCACCGCCCCGCCTCGCACCGCCTCGCCCCGCCGGGCCATTCACTTTACACTATAAGGATAAGACAATTTTCGCGAGTTGTCAAATCCGCCTATTCCAGAAACAAGCCCAACAATCCCAGGGGAAGCCCCCAGCGGTTAAAAAGGTCCGCCAGGTGCCTAAGGATTATCAACGTTAGGAAGTCCATGGTTCACCTCCCTTCATGGAAGATTCCTTTTTGACCATCCTCCGCAAGACGCGAATCACCTCGCCGCGCTCCGAGTCGTTCGGCAGGTCCGGGATTAGCGCCCGGTCGATGCTCCGACAAATCGTATCGGGGGTCAAACCGGCCGAAGTCATAAACGCCGCCGACCTCAATATCAGCGGATGATTGAGAAGCCATGCGCGCGCGTTCATTTTCCACCCCCTAGCGGCCCCGCCTTCTCATGCGCGGCCCGTAGGTCGTCCACGTTCTGCCTTGCATACCGCGCCAATAGACTCAAATCCGAATGCCCCATGAGTCGGGATAGGCTTAGCAGGTCCATCCCGGCCCGTAAAGATTCAATTGCGAAGAACCTTCGGAAGCTATGGATTGACGGCGCATCCATCCCGGCCCGTTCCGCCAGCCGTTCCAATACCTGCCGCAAGCCGCCATAGGTCAACCGCGTTTTTTCATCCGTGATAAACAGCGGCCCCGACTTCTCACCCCGGACGCGAATCCACGCCCTAAGGATTCTCCGGGTCCGGCTGGAGATAAAAACGGTCCGGCTTTTCCCGCCCTTGCCCCTTCGGATTTTTACTTCCCCACCGAACGGGTCCACATCCGCAACGTCAAGCCCTAGCAATTCCCGCGCCCGGACGCCGCTATCGGCCAAAATCAGAATGATGCACCTATCGCGGCCCATCATCCGGCCCGAGGCCGCCTTGAATAAACGCTCCACGCCTTCGATGCTTACAACGGGTTGGGGATGGTCCGGGTTCTTCGGCGGCTTCACCTTCCCGATAGGGTTCCGCCAGCCTTCGGGTTCCGCTTCCCGCTCAAACCAATTTAGGAATGAACGTACCGCCCGGAAGTGACCATGTACCCCGCCGGGATTATGACTCTCCCGAAGATGTAGCAGGTACATTCTCAAATGGTCGGGGGTGATTTCTTCGACCGTCTTCACGAATTGCGAATTAGCCCAGGTTAAAAAATTATTCAGGTTCGCGCGATAGTATTCGAGGGTCCGGGTTGATACCGCTTCCGCCTTGCGGGCCGTGAGGAAAGACTCAATCCATTCTGCGAGGGGAGTACTTACTCTGAATTGCGGTTTTACTTTAAGGGGAGTCGTTTGCTTGATTTCCATGCCGCCATCCCTTCGGGGCATGGAATACGGTCGTCTCTACGATTCGCGGGGAGCGTCCGATTTTGAGTCGTGCGCGTCTGCCAGTTCCGCCACTCCGGCATTCCCGTCCGAGTATAGTCGAGCGGCGGCATCCGGTCAATACAAACCCCTTCCGATCCTCGTTTCCCGCCCAGCCCGGTCCAATCCTCCGAAAGAAAACCCGATAATCCGGCGATCCTTTTCCCGCGGTCACGGTTTTTCTTGGTTGACCCCCGCCGCTTGCCAATTTTTTTTCACGGGCACATCGGATTTGAACGGCGGGATTACCCGCAAAGTGAAAATGCTGGCGTGATCGACTCTTTCCGTACCCCCCTGGGAAGATGCCCGCTTCGTGGGAGGGGAAACCACGGGGGATTCATTTTCTCGTGAAAGCGTGAGATCACCGCCGCCGTGGCTTCGTCCATGACGCAAGCCCTCCCGGCTCGCGAAGACCCGACCGCCGTGACGGCGACCGCGCAAGCCGGACGTTGCCCCCAAGGCTGCGACGATCCCGGAAGCCGCCGGGGCTATGCGGGAAAGCGCGGAAGCCATCCATGCAACCGGGGGAAAAGCTTGTGCATGGAGCCCGGGGTGATCAAACAGACGGCCTCGGCCTTTCCCTCATGCCTGCATCCGGTAAATGTACTTATAGTCCTCGCGGAATCCCATCCCCGCATACAGCGCCGCGGCGCCCGAATTGTCGGTCATCACCTGCAGGAAGGCCGTTGCGGCGGATTGATCCTTGCCCCAGGCCAACAGGGCGGCGACGATCCGCCGACCCAAGCCTTGCCGCCGGAATTTCTCATCCACGACGATGTCGAACAGGCCGATGAACCCGCCGCGCGCCACGCCCAGGCCGCACCCCACGATCTTCCCGTTCCGGACCGCGGAAGCGAAAACCCTCGGCGGGTGAACCCGCGCCGTCAGCTTGCCGACGGTGGAATGATGGCACGGGTCGTAGCCGTTCAAGGCGCACAGCGCGTCGATCCATTCCTGGATCAGCTCCCCCCGCAGAACGACGTCGCCCCCCGGCGGCGCATGCCGCCCGCCGAGCGAGAGCGTCTGGACGCTGGTTTCCGCGTCCGCGGAATACCCGCTTTCGGCGAGGACGCCATCCAATTCCGCCGGCTGGCTGGCGGGAGTGATCTTGAACGTCGGCCGCAGTCCGCGCTCCCGGAAAAGCCGTTCGCACGCGCGGATTTTTACGCGGACGTCCTCCCGCGGGGGATACAGCGGAACGACTGAGTTCGAGCGCCTTGAAAACCCGTCGGCGAACCGGATCACCCAGCCGTCGCAGTGCACAGTCTGCAACGCCGGCCAGGCGTCGATCGAAACCTCCTCCAAGCGCCGGATCCGGCCCGCAGCCTTTTCATCCACCGGCATACAGATCCTCCCCGAGCGGCCCGATCAACGCGCCGCCGTCGAGCCCGAGCTCCCACACCATGGCGCCTCCCAATCCCCGTTCGCGGATGTAGTCCGCCTTCCAACCGACGGATTCCGCATCTTCGTAGGAAATGAAAATCCCGCTTTCGGGATCGTACAGCCAGGGGACTTTCGCGTTGTCTTCCCAATAGCGCCGGAACGTCAACATCGGACCCCGGGCGATGTCCGCATAACTCAGGTAGCCGGATTCCTCCGGCCCCGGCGCGGGCCCTCCGGCCGGCTGGAACAATCCGTCGCCGCCGGCGGTTTGCCAGGACCGCCCGTAGAACGGGATCCCGAGGACTATCTTTTCGGGAGGAACGCCCGCGGCCAGATACGCGCCGGCGGCCGCGTCCGCGTTGTACGATTTCCGCGAATTGGAATCCGGATCCCGCGGGGATCCGTACAACGGGGACAGCAGTCCGGTGGACGGCTCGGAGGCGACGTGAAAATCGTACGCCATCAGGTTGATCCAATCCAGATCCGGATGGATCCGGCCGAGTTCGAAATGGGAGATGACGCTTGGAACGGAGGGACCGGCGATCGTCAGCAGGTACCGCCGGCCGGCCGCCTGACCCAGGGCATCCAGTTGATTCCGAAATTCCCGGATCAACAGGGAGTAATTGTCCCGATCCTCCGGGAGTCCCGCATGCAATCCGCCGCCGACTGGGTATTCCCAATCCAAATCCACCCCGTCGAAGGCCTCCCCGTACCGGACGAGGAAAAGGTCCAGACAGGACCGGACGAGCCGTTCGCGGGATTGATGAGTCCGCGCCGCGGCGGAAAAATTCCCGGAAAACGTCCATCCGCCGATGGAGATCAACACCTGCAAGCCCGGGTATTTTTCCTTTAATAATTGCAGTTGCCGGAAATTCCCCCGCAGCCCCTCGGCCGGATCCGCTTGGCCGTCGACGCTTTCCCGCGAGTCGAAGAAGCGCATCGTATCGGCCTCTCCGTCGCCCAGCGCGCATTCGCCCTCCGGGGTGACGTCTGCAAAGGCGTAATTCAGGTGAGTGAGCCTTTCGCCCCGGATCCGGGAGAGGAACGCGGCGCGGCTGTAGACGTTCCAAGACGCGTAATAGCCGACGAGAAGGTAATCGCGGGCGGTGCTATCCGCCGTCGGCGTCTGCGCCGGCGCCGCTGCCGTCGCAGATTGCGGAAGCGGAGTTGCGACTTCCACACCGGCGGCGGGGATGGAGCACCCGATGCCGGCCGCGGCCAAACCGGCCGCCATCAAGAATAGCCTTCGCATTCCTGACCGTGTCCCCGAATCGATTCCCATTCCGTCCGCCTGAGGCAACGCTTCCTCAGAGTCGGCTTGCCGTTGTAATCCGTCTTCTGGAAGCGGATTCTACCCGATCCGGGACCGGCCTCCGCCGCCGTTTCGGGTGTATGATTCATAGCGTGCCCGGATTCCCCCTTCGCCGGGATAGTCCCGGCTTTGCGAAAGGATGTCGGATGGCGAGAATCGAAATCGATCCGATGGACCTGGCCTTGCGGCCTTTCCGCCAGTGGGACAAGGGCTGGTTCGCTCTCTGCGCGGGGGATTATTCCTCGCGCAAGTTCAACGCGATGACGGTCAGCTGGGGCGGCTTGGGAATCATGTGGAACAAGCCCTTCGCCCTGGCGGTTGTCCGCCCGACGCGCTTCACGCATACGTTCACCGAAAATCAGGATGCCTTCACGCTGTGCGCATTCCCCGAGCCATTCCGCCCGGCCTTGAACCTCCTGGGAAGCAAATCCGGACGCGGTGTCGACAAAATTTCCCTCTCCGGCCTGACCCCGATCGAATCGAAGCGCGTTTCCGCGCCGGCGTTCGCGGAAGCCGAACTCATCCTCGAGTGCCGCAAGATCTACCGCGACGGAATCGATCCGCGCGGTTTCCTCGATCCGTCGATCGCCAAGCACTACTCCGGAGACTACCACAGCGTGTATTTCGGGGAAGTGCTGCGGGTCTTCGGCGAGGAAAAATATAGCCGCCCCGGAGCACACGGATAGAAAACCGATTTCCCCGTGTTTCAACCGGGCAATCCTCTTTGCTCTCCGCGCCTCTGTGGTGAAAGGCTCCTCATCCCCATGCTATAATCCCAGCCAATCCCATTCCACCAGGAACGAATTATGCGCCTCGGCATCATCGGCCTCCCGCAGTCCGGAAAAACCACCGTCTTCAACGCCCTCACCCGCGGCCACGCCCCGACCGGGGCGATGATCGGCGGCGGCCGGTTCGAGGTGCACACCGCGGTTGTGGCGGTCCCGGATCCGCGGGTGGACCGGCTCTCGGCGATGTTCCAGCCGAAAAAAACCATCTACGCCCAGGTCACCTATGCCGACGTCGCCGGGATCGAAAGCAATCCGAGCGCGCGCGGCGAGCTCAAGGGCCCGCTGCTCGGCGAACTGCGCCAAATGGACGGACTGCTGACCGTGGTGCGCGCCTTCGAAGACGAAGCCGTGCCCCACCCGCTCGGCAAGGTCGATCCGGCCCGCGACGCTGCGGCGATGGATTCGGAATTGCTGATCAACGACCTGATCACCGTCGAACGCAAGCTCGAACGGCTGGAGGAGGAATTGCGCAAAGGGGGCGCGAAGGACAAGGCTCAGGCGCAGAAGGAAGCCGAGCTGTTCAAGAAGCTGCACGCGCATCTGCAGACCGACAAGCCCCTGCGCGAATTGGAACTCGCCGCGGAAGAGGAACGCACGCTCTCGGGGATGGGCCTGCTCACCCAGAAGCCGATGCTGATCCTTTGGAACCTCGGCGAAGGGAAGCCGGAGCCGGAAGCGCCCTCCGCCGGCCGCCGCTTCGCCGCCGCCGGAATCCAGGGAAAACTGGAGATGGAGATCGCGCAAATGCCGCCCGACGAAGCGGCGGCTTTTCTAACGGAATACGGGATCGCCGAGCCGGGATTGAACCGGGTCATCCGGCTCTCCTACGACCTGCTCGGGCTGCAATCCTTTTTCACTGTGGGCGAGGACGAGGTGCGCGCCTGGACCGTGCGCCGGGGCGCGCTGGCGCCGGAGGCCGCGGGCGTGGTGCATACCGACCTGCAAAAGGGTTTCATCCGCGCCGAAGTGGTGCCCTACGAGGAATTGATCGCCCTCGGCTCGTTGGCCGAGGCCAAAGCCAAGGGCAGACTGCGGCTGGAGGGCAAGGAGTATCCCGTCCAGGACGGCGACATCCTCAACATCCGCTTCGCGAACTGATCCCCGGCCGGCATCCCTCGGTTTTGATCGGCCTGCTTTTCCCGAAACCGGAACAAGCCGCGAGACGCCCCCGGCGTACGCCGGCTCTTGCCCGGCAGGCGAAACGCACCTTCTGTTTTTCGCAAGGATGTGGTTGCTGCGCTCCCGAAAAGCACCCCGCACGGAGGAGGCCTGCCGAGGCCGCTCAGCGCGTCCGGCTCTAAGGCCGTTGCCGGCAATCTCCAGGAACACAAAGAACCGAATCGGTTCTCCAACCGAGACGGTTCTCGATGACGGATCGGGGTGTACCGCCCGGCTTTCGGCCGGGGGACAGGGCTCGGATCGCGACCGCGTTCCCGCAGGGAACGGTTCGATCAGGATTTTTTCTCTTCTTCCGCCGGCTTGGCCGCTTTCTCCTCGTCGTCGTCCTTCAGGCTTTTGCGGAACTCGCGGATGGCGCCCCCGATTTCCTTCACCCGGCCGAGACCGAAGATCAGCACGATGATCACGAGAATGATCAACAGCTCCGGAACTCCAAGTCGAAATGGCATGCGTCGCTCCTCTCAGAAGTAGGTTGCTCCGTCGCTCACCAAGCCGCCGGCGTTATTTCCGCTTCAACAGGTCCTTCGCGCGCCGCGCGAGGGCTTCCGCCGTGAACCCGAACTTTTCCTGCAACACGGCCAGCGGCGCCGACGCGCCGAATCGGTCGATGGACACGACCGCACCGCGTTCCCCGACCCATTTTTCCCAGCCCTGCGCCGCGCCGGCTTCCACAGCCAGACGCGCCGGAATTTCCTTGGGCAGCACGGATTCCCGGTAGGCGGCATCCTGCTCCGCGAACAGTTCCCACGAAGGGAACGAGACCACCCGCGCCGCAATGCCTTCCTGTTCCAGCTGCTGCGCCGCCTTCAGAACGGGGTGCACCTCCGAGCCGGAGGCGATCAGGACTAATTCGGGCTTGGCGGATTTGGATTCCCACAGCACGTAGGCGCCCCTGGCCGTCCCTTCCGCGCTTTGAAGACGCGTGCGGTCCAGGACCGGGAGATTCTGCCGGGTGAGGGCAAGAATCGTCGGGCCGTGCCTGCGCCGTAAGGCGATTTTCCAGGCTTCGGCGGTTTCGGAGGCGTCCGCCGGGCGGAGGACGGTCACGTTCGGGGTTGCCCGCATCGCCGCCAAATGCTCGACCGGCTGGTGGGTCGGGCCGTCCTCTCCGAGCCAGGCGCTGTCGTGGGTGAAGATCCACAGCACATGAAGGTTGGAGATCGCGCTGATCCGCACCGCCGGACGCATGTAGTCGTAGAACACCATGAAGGTCGACCCGAAGGGGATGAATCCCCCGTGCAACGCGAGCCCGTTGCAGATTGCCCCCATGGCGTGCTCGCGCACTCCGAAGTGCAGGTTGCGCCCGGCGTAATCCCAACCGCCTTCCACCGCGCCCTCGATGTGCTCCTGCGGGGTGCCGGGCTTTTCAAAGTTGCCCTGCTTCTTCATCCAGGTGAAGGTCGAGGGGTTGAGGTCCGCCGAGCCGCCGAACAACTCCGGTAGGGGATCCGCCAGCGCCTGCAGGATTTTTTCCGAAGCCTTGCGGGTGGCGATGTTCCCGTCCGCCGCGGAGAAGGCGGGAATTTTCTCTTCCCAGCCCTTGGGCGGATCGCCGGCCATCCGGCGGTTGAGTTCCGCGGCGGCGTCGGGGTATTCCTTCCCGTATTTCGCAAGCAGGGCTTGCCATTCGGCTTCGAGCGTTTTGCCTTCCGGCACGCATTCCCGGTAAACCGCCAGCGCCTCCGCCGGCAGGTGGAACATCGGCTCCGTCGGCCAGCCGAGTTTTGCTTTCGCGGCCTTCAGCTCTTCCGCCCCCAGCGGGGAGCCGTGCGCTTCGCTTGAATCCTGCTTCTTGGGCGAGCCGTACCCGATGTGAGTCCGGACCCGGATGAGGGTTGGGCGGACCTCCTGGGCGCGGGCTTCGGCCAGCGCCTTGGCGACCGCCGAGGGATCATTGCCGTCGTCCACCCCTAGCACGTTCCATCCGTAGGCGCGGAACCGGCCGGCGACGTCCTCGGTAAAGCACAGCAAGGATGAACCGGAAAGGGATATCCGGTTGTCGTCGTAGAGGACGATCAGCCGGCCCAAACCCAGATGGCCGGCGAGGGAGCAGGCTTCGGCGGAAACCCCTTCCATTAAATCCCCATCGCTGGCAATGACGTAGGTATGGTGCCGGATGACCGGGAAGCCGGGCCGGTTGAACCGCGCCGCGAGGTGCGCTTCGGCGGCCGCCATCCCCACCGCATTGGAGATGCCCTGTCCCAGCGGGCCGGTGGTGGCTTCGACGCCGGGGGTGATCTCCGCTTCCGGATGCCCCGGCGTGCGGCTTTCCCATTGGCGGAAGCGCTTGATCTCCTCCAGCGGGAGGTCGTATCCGGTCAGGTGCAGGAGGGCGTAAAGCAAGGCCGAACCGTGTCCGGCGGACAGCACAAACCGGTCGCGGTCGAACCATTTGGGGTTCGACGGGTTGTGGCGCAGGACCTTGGTCCACAGCGCATAGGCGGCCGCCGCGGCGCCCATCGGCAATCCGGGGTGGCCGGATTTCGCGGCTTCCACCATGTCGGCGGCCAAGAACCGCAGGGCGTTGATTGAGAGAGTTTCAAGCTCGGGGGAAAGCGTTTTTTTCGTCAACTCTGCTATTCCTTCCTTTTTTCTTTCCGCAATACCTGCCGGCGGGCCATCGACCATTACCACCGGAAAACCGGCCTTTTCAGGGTGAGGTTTCGATGGTCGATCGTCGATTGCCGCTTCTGCGGAGGTGTATTTTACCGCACGGCTCCTTGGGCCGGTAGACGCGCCGCCGAATCCCTTGTTTTTCCGCCGATTCGGGTAGAATACCCCCATAAACCGGATGACCATTGAATCGGACCAGATCCTGATCGGCGATTGCCGGGAAGTGCTTCCCCGCTTTCCGGCCGAATCCGTCGATTTGGTGTTCGCCGATCCGCCTTACAACCTCCAGTTGCGGCAGGAGCTGCACCGTCCCGACAGCAGCCGGGTGAACGCGGTCGACGATGCCTGGGACCGGTTTGATTCTTTTGAGGAGTACGACGACTTTACCCGCCAGTGGCTGGACGCCTGCCGACGGATCCTCAAACCCTCCGGGAGCCTGTGGGTCATCGGCACCTACCACAACATCCACCGCGTCGGGGCCATCCTGCAATCCCTCGGCTATTGGATTCTCAACGAAGTCGTGTGGATAAAAACTAACCCGATGCCCAACTTCCGCGGTGTGCGGTTCACCAACGCCCACGAAACCCTGTTGTGGGCCGCACGCGGGCGGACATCGCGCCACACTTTCCACCATCATGCGATGAAGTCGCTCAACGAGGAACTGCAGATGCGGTCGGACTGGTCCCTTCCGGTTTGCTCCGGAAAGGAGCGGCTGCGCGCGGGCGGCGAAAAGGTCCACTCCACCCAAAAGCCGGAAGCCCTCCTGTACCGCGTGATCCTCTCCAGCACCGATCCGGGGGATTTGGTGCTGGATCCGTTCTTCGGCTCCGGGACGACCGGAGCGGCGGCCAAGCGGCTCGGCCGGCGGTGGATCGGGATCGAAAAGGATCCGGCCTACGCGGACGCCGCCCGCCGGCGGATCGATTCCGTCCCCGCCGCCGCCGCCGAGGCCGCGCTGCTCACCACCCCCGACCCGCGCAAGCGTGAACGCATCCCCTTCGGACGCCTGCTGGAAGCAGGCCTGCTTTCCGCGGGCGAGACTCTCGCCTTCGGTTCGGTGGCGGGGCCGCAGGCCCGCGTGTGCGCCGACGGCTCGCTGGCGTGGAAAGCGCAGCGCGGCTCCATCCATCAGATCGCGAGCCTTCTGCGCGGGGGCCCCTGCAACGGATGGGAGCATTGGCTGGCGCTCGACCGCCGGACGGGGAACTGGATCCCGATCGACCAACTGCGCGAAAAGCTAAGGGGAGCATGATCCATAATCCACCTCATGAGGTCTCTATGACGATCGACAAACCCACCCGCTGGTCGCTCGATGCCCTGTTCCCTTCCCCCGACGGGCCGGAGATCGCCAAGGCCTTCGCCGAATTGGACCGTTTCGTCGCCAAGTCGGAGAAGGACCGGGCGCGGCTGACGCCGCGCATCTCGGCGAAAGCCTTCCGGACGATGATCCGGGAGCGCGAAGAGATCCGCTCCCTCGCCCGGCGGCTGATGTCTTACGCCGAACTGCATTTCTGCGAAAACACCCAGGATCAGGCGGCGATGACGTTTTTGGCCAACACCGAACAAAAAATGGCGGAAATCGAAAACCGGCTCCTGTTTTTTTCGATCTGGTGGAAATCCCTTCCATCCGCGACCGCCCGGCGCCTGATGGCGGATTCCGGACCGTACCGTTATTTCCTCCAACAATTGCGGCGGATGGCGCCGCACACGCTGTCCGAACCGGAGGAGAAAATCGTCAACCTGAAGAACGCCACCGGCGCTTCCGCCCTGACGACTCTCTACGAGGCGATGACCAACCGCCTGCGGTTCGAATTGGACGTGGCGGGGGAGAAGAAAAGCCTCTCCAGCAGCGAGGTGACGGTGTACTTCCGCTCCCCTTCCCCGGAGATGCGGGAAGCCGCTTACCGCTCATACTACCGAGTCTACTCCCGGGAAGGCCCGATCCTCGGGCAGATGTACGCCGCGCTGGTTCGGGATTGGCGCAACGAGAATCTCAGCCTGCGGAAATTCCGGTCGCCGGTTTCCGTGCGGAATCTTTGGAACGATCTTCCGGACAAGGTGGTGCGCCTGCTGCTCGACGTGTGCCGCGCCAATGCGCCGCTGTTTCAGCGCTATTTCGAGCTTAAGGCGGGCCTTCTGGGAATGCCCCGCCTCCGCCGCTTCGATATTTACGCGCCCCTGACCGCGTCGGAGAAGCGCTACCCTTTCAGCCGAGCCTGGGATCTCGTCCGGCAGAGCCTTGCGGAATTCGACCCGGTGATCGCCGGACTCGCCGAGCGGGTCCTGACCGACCGACATTTGGACTCCGAAGTCCGGCCGGGGAAGCGGGACGGGGCGTTTTGCCTAAGCGTGATCCCCTCCCTCACGCCGTGGGTGCTCACCAACTACCAAGGCCGCGCCTACGATCTGGCCACGCTCGCCCACGAACTGGGGCACGCCGTGCACGCGATGCTCGCCGCGGACCTGCCGCTGTTCACCTACGACGCCACCCTGCCGCTGGCCGAGACCGCATCGACCTTCGCCGAAATGCTGTTGGTCGATAATCTGCTCAAGGGGGAATCCGATGATTCGGTGCAGCGGGATCTGCTCTTCCGGCAGATGGACGACGCCTACGCCACGATCCTGCGTCAAGCGTTCTTCGCGATGTTCGAAATCGAGGCCCACGATGCGATCGCCGGCGGCGCGACGGCGGAGGATCTGTGCGAGCTATACTGGCGGAACCTGAAAACGCAATTCGGAGATTCGGTCGAACTGGCCGAGGAGTTCCGCTGGGAGTGGGCGGCGATTCCCCACTTCTTCGAATCCCCCTTCTACGTCTATGCCTACGCCTTCGGGCAGCTGCTTGTCTTGGCGCTGTTCCACCAGTACCAAACCGAGGGTCCGGCATTCCTCCCGCGCTACAAACGGATCCTGTCCGCCGGCGGTTCAGCCAGCCCGGCGGCGATCCTCAAACGCGCGGGGATCCGAATCGATCAATCCGATTTTTGGCAAGGGGGATTCGATCTGTTGGGGCGGAGAATCGCCGACTTGGAATAATCCGGCAAGGCGTCAACACACCGCCGATGGGCCTTTTCCATCCAAGGCCGCGTTCGCTTCCCTAAGAGTCTTGGGAGAACGGTTATTTGTATCTCCTCAGCCCCCCGTCCCTGCCCTTTCCTCACCCCCAACCCCACAACCCCTTCCCCCTCTCCTG
>JAFGKK010000134.1 GCA_016928575.1 Anaerolineales bacterium | reverse complement strand
CATAGCCCTCTCCGCGCCGCCGGTCCTCCATGCAGGTACGAACAGCGGCGTGTATTCTTTGCCGTTAGTGAGATAATCGGTCCCGAGGTCATGAATGAAGTTTGTCGCGCGGACGGTCGAACCCGCCCCGGGCAGTCCAATTCCTAGCAACGCGAGAGAGTAGTCCGGGGTAAGCGGTGATTTACTCCCGTATCCCTGGCTCGCGATCCCGCCAGGGAGGGAGAGACCTTAAGCTTGATTGTGGTTTCGATACGGCCGAGAAAATGCTCGGCCTAGTCAACCACCTTTGCATGAAAAGCCGGTCGAACAGCCCCGGACAACCCGCCGGGTCACCGGACGCGGAGAATCCGACCCGTTTGGCGGCGCGGCGTAATGAAGATGCGCACGGCGAAGAACATACACAGGACCGCCATGCCCAGGCCCGCCGCCCCGGCGAACAGAACCGCCCGGCCAGCCGGAAGGCGTACGGAGACACGCAGCAGTTGCGTGAGGCGCAGAAACGTCGTCGGCGGCAGGAGTAGGAACATGTAGGAGAGGCTGGTGGCGAGCGTGGCCGCCATCAGGCTCAGCGCCGCTTCCAGCCAGGGGAAGGCGAACTTAGGGGCCGAGGATAGCAGGCGCACGCGGCGCATGACGCCTCCCCGGAGAGTCGTCGGCGCTGGCGCCAGCGGCGCGGTCCGCAGAGCGTCCTCGACGACGGCCATCAAGCGGTTGGTATCGGAAGGGTTCATTGCCGCACCTCCTCGTACGTCTCCAGCGCCGAGCGCAGCTTCTCCTTGGCGCGGAACAGCCCGGTCTTGACCGTCCCCATTGGCAGGCTGGTGATGGAAGCAATCTCCTCGTAGGGCAGGTCGCGCTGGTAGCGCAGAGTCACCAAAAGGCGGTAAGTCTCCGGAAGCGCCTCGATCTGCCGGTGAAGCCAGGCGCGTCGTTCGGAATTCTCCAAACCCTGATCCGGATCCCCGGTCCGGGGATCGGGATGGTCCACGATTTCCTCTTCGCCGATGGCCGCGAACTCCCGGCGCAGCCTCGGAAGCCGGTTGTAGCACAGGTTGGTGACGATCCGATAAAGCCAGGTGCCGAATTTCGACTGTCCGCGGAACCGCGGCAGCGCTTGCCAGGCCCGGACGAACGCCTCTTGCGCCGTATCTTCGGCTTCCTGCTCGTTGCCCAGTACGCGGAATGCAAGATTAAAAACGTACGATTGATGCTCCACAACCAGCAGTTCAAATGCCCCGGCGTCCCCGGCTTGCGCCCGAGCTACGATTTCCGCTTCGTTGTCCAACGCGAATCAACCCTTCTAAGGGTTAGACCGCCCGAATCGGGAAATGTTACAGCCGGCGCGGGGAAGGAATTTGGCGCGGAAACGGCCCGCCGGTCTTCCCTGAAACATTCCGCCGCGTTTCCGGTCCAATCATTGGAAATATTGTACCCGGAGGGATACCGATGAAGAAATGGTCGCTGGTTGGCATTTTGGGAATTTCCATGTTTGCCGTCTGCCTGGGAGGGATCGTGGCCCTTGTTCCGGTCGCCAACCGGATTTGGTCAGGGGGAATCCACTGGAATTTTATATCCACTAACGCGAGCGGCGCCGACGCCGTCGAAGAGCTGCGGGCGCCGGTGGATGGGCCCGCCGACCTCACGATTAATACGCCGTTCGGTAAGGTGGACATCTCCGCGGAGGAGGGCGGCAGCGAGATCGTGGTCACTTCCCACAAATACGCCTGGGGCACCACCCAACAGGCCGCCGAGGATCTGCTGAAAAAAACGGAAATCGTCCTCCTTCAGGACGGGAATTCCGTCAAGGTGTATGTCGATCAACCGGTGGAGGTGAGCCTCATCCACATCGGTCCGGCGAGCATTTCGGTGGATTTCACCGTGCGCGTTCCTACGGATTGCTCGGTGAACGCCTCGACCTCCAGCGGCGATGTCAGCCTGTCGGGGACGACCGGGACGGCGGTGATCCACTCCAGTTACGGGGATGTTTCCACCCAGGCGGTCCGCGGCGAGGTGAGCGCAACCACCAGCTCGGGGGAGGTGACGGTCCGGGATGTGACGGCAGGCGCGGAATCCGTGGAAGCAACCACAAGCTTCGGCGAGATCCTGGTCCGCAACGCCCGAGGCTCCTCGCTCAACGCGAAATCCAGTTCGGGGGATGTCACGGTGGAGGATTCAGCGTTCACCGGTCAGGCCAGTCTTTCCACCAGCTTCGGCGACATCGAGGCGACGAACCTCGAGGCTCAATCCCTCGATGCGCGGACCAACAGCGGCAAGGTCATCCTTTCCGGCTTGGCGATCGGGGACGAGCTGGCCGCCCACAGCGATTTCGGCGACATCGAAGTTAAGGCTTCCTCGGCGCAGAGTTACACCCTGGACACCAGTTCGGGAAAGGTCGTCGCGGAGGACGCGACAGGGCGAATTAAAGCCCGCTCCGGCTTCGGCGACATCCGCGTCAGCGGGAGTGAAGCGGTGCTGGACCTTTCCACCAACAGCGGGTCGATCGAGTTCCGCGGATCCCTCGGCGACGGCGACAGCACGCTGCGGACGAACTTCGGCGACATCGCGGTCTACCTTCCGGCGGACGCGGGATTCGAGGTCGATCTGTCGACGGATTTCGGCGATGTGGAATGCGGGTTTGCGGTCACCTCAACCGAACACGATTCGACCCGCGTGACCGGAACCGTCGGCGCGGGCGGACCCCGGCTGGAGGCGTCCACCAACAGCGGCGATGTCAGCGTGCAACCGCAGAGCGACCGCTGACGATCCGGAAATCCCCGGCCCGGCCGTTGTTTGCGCGGCGGCGCCGGATCGGCAACCGCGGGATCCATCCATTCTTAAGGAGACACATGATGACATCCAATTTCGATCCATCCTTCATTTATGCACCCTTCTGCTGCGGGATCGTGTTTTTCATCGTCCTGTTCGCCTTCCTGGCGGTCTGGCGTTGGCTGCAATACAAAGAGACCCTGGCGCTGGCGGAGAAGGGATTATTGAAGGCGGAGGCCGGACGGTTGGAAAGGGGCGACAATGGGAAAGCCGCCCTGCGTTGGGGCGTGGTGGTCGCCTCCCTCGGAGTGGCGCTTACCGTCGGTTTGTGGCCGCTGGGAGTTTACTCGGGATATCCATTCGGCCTGGGACCCTGGATGATCGGCGCGTTCATCCCGCTGTTCTTCGGTCTGGGATTGATCCTGATCTACGTCGTGACCAAGAACGAGGATAAATCGGGTCCGGGCAAAGACAATGGCGGCTCCGCTTCGGCGTAGTGCGCGGTCAACCCCTTTGCGGTCCGCGGCGCCTGCAGGGCGCCGCGGACTCTTTAATCGAACGCGAAAGGCCGTTTCGAGCGGCGTTGCAAACGACCGAAGGGAGCGAAGCATTCTCCCGCCTTAAAAACTGCGCCGCCCCGATTCCACTCCGGTTTCTTCGCGACGAGGCTCGCCATGACGCCCCAAGCCTGTTCCGCACCCCTCCCGGACGGCTTTTCCCCAATGCCGGCCGCCCTCTATGCTACACTTACCTCATGAACCGTTCGATTCTGATCGTCGACGCCAACCCCGGGCTTGCCGCTATGCTTCAGCAGGCGCTTTCCGCGGTGGGATTCGATTGCACCCTCGCCCTTACGGGGCGGGAAGCATTCCAAACCGCTTCCGGCAAGCCGGTCGACCTGGCGATCGTCGATTTTCACCTTCCCGACGGGCCGGCGGAAGAATTGATCCGCGCCTTCCAGAAGATCCGTCCGGAGATGATTCTGCTGGGAATCCCGCCGGACAACGATCCGGAGAACCCGGTCATCGCCGAACTCGGCATTCAAGGCGCATTGACCAAGCCGTTTTATCTGCCGGACCTGGTCCCCTACATCGCCGGATTGCTCGGAGTGGAAGCTCCGCCGCTCGCGGAATCCGGCTTTGAGGAGGGGGAAGAATCCGAACTCGATCTCTTAAAGCCGCCGGCGCCGAAAAAATCCACCCGCCTGGTCCCCTGGCTGGAAAACGCAGGCAAAGCCGGCGCCTGGCTGGACAGGTTGGCGTCGGAGAATTCGGTGCGGGCCTGCCTGATCACGCGCGGCGATGAATTGCACGCCGGGGCGGGGGAGTTTTCCCGCGATAAACTCTCGCTGATCGCCCGCCACGCGGCCGAGATTTGGGCGGTGACGCCGGGCGGAACGGTCATGCAATATGTCCGCATCCCTCCGGACAACGAGGAGGTGTTCCTCTTTTCGATTTCGATCGCGTTGGATTACGACCTAACCTTGCTGTTCGACCGCAAGACCTCGGTCTCGGCCGCTCGCCGCCGGGCCAAGAACTTCGAGAAGGCGCTGGATACCCCCCCCGCAACCGGAGTCTTCCGCCGCTCGACCGCCGAATTCGCCGCCTCCCGGCGGAAGACGGGCGAACTCGGGATGCCCAAACCCCGCACCGGAGATCTGATCGGGGCGATGCGGAAAACCGGCGAGCTCGGCGGGCCGAAGCGCAAGACCGGCGACCTTCCGCGGAAGCCCGGCAGCATCACCGACGAACTGCGGCGCGCCCGGCTTGCCCATCCCCCCGCGGATTCTCCCGACAACCATGACCCCTAAATTGTTTTTGGTGGACGGACACGCGCTCGCCTATCGGGCCTACTTCGCGCTGACCGGCGCGGGCGCCCAGGCCAGCCGCTGGGTAACGTCGCAGGGCGAGCCGACCGCCGGCACCTACGGATTCACCTCGATCCTGCTCTCCCTGCTGGAAAAAGACAAACCGGAATACCTGGCCGTCGCCTTCGACACCGGCCGCACGTTCCGCGACGACCTGTATCCCCAGTACAAAGCCACCCGGGCGAAGATGCCCGACGACCTGCGCCCGCAAATCGAGCGCATCCGCGAGGTGGTGCGCGCCTTCCGCATCCCCGTCCTGGAAGCCGAGGGGTTCGAAGCCGACGACGTGCTGGGAACCGTCGCCCGCCAGGCCTCCGCCGAAGGAGTCCCGGTGTTGATCCTCAGCGGGGACCGCGACCTGCTGCAGTTGGTCGACGAACGCGTTTCGGTCCGCCTGCCGGGACGGTCGCTTTCGGAATCGACCGACTACGATCCGGGGCGGTTCGAGCAGGAATGGGGATTCGCGCCGCCCAAGCTGATCGACTACAAAGCCCTGGTCGGCGACAAATCCGACAACATCCCCGGAGTGGCGGGCGTCGGCGAGAAGACCGCCACCGAATTGCTGCAGAAATTCGGCTCGCTGGATTCGATCTACGCCAATCTGGATGCGGTCGCGCCGCGCTGGCGGACGAAATTGGAGGCCGGGCGGGAAAACGCCCTCCTTTCGCGGACTCTGGCCACCATCCGCACCGATGCGCCGGTCCGCCTGGCGATGGAGGAATGCCGGGCGGGACGCTTTGCGCGCGACGAGGTGGCGGGGTTGTTTCAGACGCTCGAATTCCGCACCCTGCTCGCGCGCCTGCCCTTCGCCCCCGCCGCCGGGGTGCAGATCGGAATGTTCGCCGAGGCCCGGCCGCAGGCGCAGGCGGGATCCTGGACGCTGGTCAACGACGAGCGCAAGCTTTCCGATCTGATGGAAAAAATCTCCCGCGCACCGCTGCTCGCGGTGGACACCGAGACCACCTCCACCGATCCGATGCGGGCCGAGTTGGTGGGGATTTCGGTCGCCGTGGAGGAGGGCGAGGGCTTTTACCTTCCGCTCCGTCATGCCGGCGGACCCAACCTCGATCCGCGGCTGGTCCGGGACCGGCTTGGAAAGGCTCTGGCGGACGGCAAATTGCCGAAGGCCGGGCACAACATTAAATACGATCTGACGGTCCTGGCCCGGGCCGGGATACCGATCTCCGCGCCGGCCTTCGACACGATGATCGCCGAGTGGCTGTGCAATCCCGCCTCGCGCAGCCTCGGCCTGAAGGATCTCGGCTTCGTGCGCCTCGGAGTTGAGATGACCCCGATCGAAGCGCTGATCGGCAAAGGCGCCAAGCAGATCACTATGGACCAAGTCCCGGCCGCGCAAGCGGCGGCGTATGCGTCGGCCGACGCGGACGTCACCCTGCGGCTGGTCGCCCCGCTGCGCAAGGAACTCGCGGAGCGGAGTCAGAACAAGCTGTTTGAAGAAATGGAGATGCCGCTGATCCCGGTCCTGGCGGCGATGGAGCAGGAAGGCGTCGCGCTGGATCTGCCGTACCTGGAACGGCTCGGGGCCGAGATGCAGGTCGAACTGCAGAGGATCGAGGCCGAAGCGCACGCGCTGATCGGGCGTCCCTTCAACCTCAACTCCACCCAACAGCTCGCCGACGCGCTCTTCGGCCAGCTGCAGCTGCAGCCGCCGGACAGATCCCGCAAGACCGCCGCCGGAAAATACTCCACCGCGGCGGACGTCCTCGAGAGCTTGGTCGGCCAGCATCCGGTGGTGGAGCTGATCCTCCGCCACCGCGGACTCTCCAAACTGCTCTCCACCTACGTCGTCGCCCTGGGCGCCGAAGTCGACCCGGCCACCTCCCGGGTGCATACGTCCTACAACCAAACCGGGACGGTGACCGGCAGGCTTTCCTCTTCGGACCCAAACCTGCAGAACATCCCCACCCGCAGCGAGGAAGGCCGCCGGATCCGCCGCGCGTTCGTCCCATCGCCCGGAGGCCGTCTGCTTTCGATCGACTACTCGCAGATCGAACTGCGTCTGGCGGCGCACATGGCGCGGGATCCGGGCATGACCGAGGCCTTCCGGCGCGGGGAGGACATCCACGCCGCGACGGCGGCGGCGGTCTACGGGGTGCCGCTGGCGGACGTAACGTCCGCAATGCGGCGGCACGCCAAGGCGGTGAACTTCGGCCTGCTCTACGGCCAGACGGCCTTCGGGCTGACCCGTTCGACCGATCTGACCCTTTCCGAGGCGGAAGATTTCATCGGCAAATACTTCGAGCGATTCTCCGGAATCCGCGATTTTGTGGAGAACATCAAACGCCAAGCCGCCCAAACGGGGTATGTGGAAACCATGCTCGGCCGGCGGCGCTACTTCCCGGAGCTTTCCGGGGCGGGGCGGCTGGACGCGGCCGCCCGCAACCGGGCGGAGCGCGAGGCGATCAACGCGCCCGTCCAGGGATCGGCCGCCGACCTGATGAAACTGGCGATGATCCGCCTGCCGGACGCGCTGGCCGAAGCCGGCCTGGCCGCCAGGATGATCCTCCAGGTCCACGACGAACTGGTCCTCGACTGCCCCGCCGCGGAAATCCCGGAGGCGGCACGAATCGTGCGGCGAATCATGGAGGGGGTCTTGTCGATCAGCGTTCCGCTCGTCGCCGACGCCAAACAAGGCGAAAACTGGGAGGAAATGCAGACGGTGGAACGTTCGTAGGAATTATTCGAACGCTCCCCGGAACGCCAGCATGAAAAAAACACCTTGGAGAGCCGCCGGAGCATTATTTCTTGGAGCAATCACGGCCGCCTGCGCCGGCCTCGTCTCCCGTGAAAACGGCGGCGGAGGCAAAGCCGCGTCGGAAGAATTCGGCCCCGCCGCGATTCCCTCGGCGACCTTCACACCCTTTCTGCCGACCGACCAGGATCCCTCGGCGGAGGCTTTCCCGTCCGGCAATCCGACGCCCGCCGTCGCCCAAACCGCTTTTTGGTTGGCCCCCTCCCTGCCGGCGGCGTTCCGCGACGCCGTCCTCATCCCCGAAGGTTGGAGGGCGGCCGCTTCGCCGGAGACGGCGGACATCCAGATCAAGGTCGGAACCGACCGCCCGATCTCCATATGGATCTACGCGCTGGCCGCGCCCTTCCCCACCCTGCCCGACGGCTTGTACAGCTGGGAACTGCGGCAGGCGTGGTCCAGCAACGGGGCGGGCTTGTTCTCCCACCGCCCGTTGATCCTGGATCAGAACACGTTGGAGGTCTTCAGCGCCCTGTGGGGGATGCCCACCCCGGGTTCGGTGCAGGTCGCAGCCGGCGAGGCGATTCTGGACGCGGCATGGTCCGACCGCCCTTCGTGGGCGATCATCCCCTGGGAGAACATCGAACCGCGCTGGAAAGTCCTCGCCGTGGACGGCCAATCGCCGATGCGCACGGATTTCATCCCCGCCGCCTATCCGCTGAGCGTTCCGATCTCCTGCCTGGGGCGGATGGAACTCTGCGAGCGGGCCTCCGAGGAAATCATCCCCCCGACCAACCGCGATCCCGCCAAGATGACCACGCTGGTGATGACCGGCGTGACCGCGCTGGTGCGCGCCACGGCCAGCACGATGGAACGCTTGGGGGTTTTGTATCCGGCCCAGGATGTCGGACCGCTTCTCCGGGAAGCGGATCTGACCCACATCAGCAACGAGATTCCTTTCGCGCAGGATTGCCCGCCGCCGGACCCGAGCCCCGGCATATACCGCTTTTGCTCCGATCCGCGTTACATCGATCTGCTGGAATACATCGGCACCGACATCGTCGAGCTCACCGGTAACCACGTCTTGGATTACAAAGCCGACGCCTTGCTGTACACGATCGAGCTTTACCGGCAGAGGGGATGGCGGTACTACGCCAGCGGGGAGGATTTGGCGGCCGCCCGCCAGCCGGTCCTGATCGAACACAACGGCAACCGGTTGGCCTTCATCGGCTGCAACCGCCCCGGCTACAACGGCGAATGGGCCGCCGCGGATTCTCCCGGCGCGGCGCCCTGCGACTTCGACTACCTGCAATCCGAAATCCGCCGGCTGCGGTCCGAGGGGTACCTGCCGATCATGACCTTCCAATATTTCGAGTTCTACCATTTCGAGGCGACCGTCCAGCAGGTGCAGGAGTTTGCGATTCCGGCCGCGGCCGGGGCGGCGATCGTCTCCGGAAGCCAAGCCCACCACCCCCAGGGGATCGCCTTTTCGGACGGCGCGTTCCTCCATTACGGCTTGGGCAACTTGTTTTTCGACCAATTCGGCTTCTCGGAAGGGACGGACGTGGCCTTCATCGACCGGCACGTGTTCTACCGGGGCCGGCACCTTGGCACGGAGTTGATCAGCATCCGCTTCGTGGATGTCGCGCGGCCGCGCTTCATGACCGCCGAAGAGCGTTCCGACTTCCTTTCGGCGGCGTTCACCGCCAGCGGCTGGTGAGCGCCGACTCCGCAATGGAAGCGCTAAAGGAATCGATCCGGGAGCGGGCGCGGGAGCTGGGATTCGCATTGTGCGGCTTCACCGGCGCCGAACCGCCGGAGCATTACCCGCTGTTTGCCGAATGGATCGCCGGCGGATTCCACGCCGGCATGGGGTATTTGGCGGCCGGGCATTCCTTGGCCGCGCGCGCCGATCCGCGGCGGCTGTTGCCCGCGGCCCGTTCGATCATCGCACTGGCCGCGCCCTACCCCCCTCCGCCGCCGCCGCTGAATCTCCCCTTGGAGGGGTTCGTCGCCGCCTACGCGCTCGGAGACGACTATCACGACTTCCTGCGCCCGCGCCTCCGCGCGCTGTCCGAATTCGTCGAGCGGGCGGCCGGCCGGCGCCTCGCCTGCCGCATCGCCGTCGATACCGCGCCGCTGTTGGAGCGGGAGATCGCCTCGCGCGCCGGCCTGGGTTGGATCGGCAGGAATTCGATGCTGATCCATCCCGCCCTTGGATCCTTCCTCTTCCTGGCGGAAATCCTCACCGAATTGGACCTGCCCCCCGATCCCCCGTTTCCCGGCGACCGGTGCGGAACGTGCGACCTTTGCCGGCGGGCCTGCCCGACCAATTGCATCCTGCCCGGCCGGACGATCGACGCCCGGCGCTGCATCGCCTATTGGACGATCGAGCACCGCGGTCCGATCCCAGAGCCGCTGCGCGGGCTTTTGGGCCGGTCCGTGTTCGGATGCGATCTGTGCCAGACCGCCTGTCCGTGGAATCGGAAAGCGGCCGCGGCCGCGGAAGCCGCCTTCCTCCCCCGGCCGCATTTTCCGATCGGCGACATGGGGGGGGAACTGGGACTGACCGAGGAGGAATGGCAAATCCGGTTTCACCGCAGCGCCTTGCGGCGGGCAGGCCGGGAGGGCTACCTTCGCAACCTGATAATCGCACTCGGAAACACCGGGAGCAATGAAGCTCTGCCGGCCCTGCGGACCGCCCGAATGCACACGGATCCCATCTTAAGCGAGGCCGCCGCCTGGTCTCTCGGGCGGATTCAGCCCCCAAAAACCTCATAAAACAGCCGTTTTTGCGCTTGTGGCATAAACCTATCCAATTCGGTAGAATGAATTTATCCGGATCCTCTACCAACCACCAATTTTCAGGCTATTGGCAAGCCTTCCTGGAGAGGCCGGAAGGAAGGAGAAAATGTCAGACTTGAACGGTTCGGAAGATTTCGGCGATGTGTCGGGTTTTTATCCGCGTCGGCGGGAAGGGTTGGGGAATTTTTTCATCGGTATGCTGACCGGCATCGCCACCGTCATTGGAATCGAACTTCTGATCATCGGGATCGGCGGCCCCGGCGCGCTGCCTCTGCCGTTCCTGGCGTCGAAAGTCCCGACGCCAACGGCGACCCTCGACGCCACCTTGACCTTCACGCCATCGATCTTCAACTCGCCGACGCCGGAGACTCCCACCTTGACGCCGACGCCGTCCTGTCCTTCGGCTTACGTCGTGCAAGCCGGCGAGACCCTGCAGGGGATTGCCGACAAATGCGGCGTTTCGGTGGAAGCCATCGTAGCCATGAATCCGACGATCGATCCGAACAACATCCAGATCGGCCAAACGGTCCTCCTGCCCCCGGCCGGGACCGGCTTCACCCCGACCGCCATCCCGCCCGACACAAAACCCGGAACGGTGATCACGATCCGGGTCATGGAGGGCGACACGCTCGAATCGATCGCCAACAAGTGCCTGTCCACCGTGGAGGACATCAAAAAACAAAACCCCGATCTCGAGGATCCCAACTTCCTTTTCGTTGGAATGGAACTGAAGTGCCGCTACGGGATCGCCACCCCGGTTCCGACGCGCGTATCCCCGACCTACGGATACACGCCGACCTACACGGTTACGCCGACGCCGTAATCCCTACGCCCCTCATCCCCTTCCTTCCTCCCAGCCCTCGGTCCGGGAGAAGGGGGTCGGCGGTTTTCCGACGGGTTGAGGGCCAAGAACAAAAATCCCCCGCGAGTATCGCGGGGGATTTGTTGTTTCCTTCGCACCGGATGATTCTAGTAATCCATACCGCCGCCGGGCGGCATCGGCGCCGGCTTTTCCTTCTCGGGCGCGTCGGTGATCAGCGCCTCGGTGGTTAGGATCATCGCGGCGATGGAGGCCGCGTTTTCCAGCGCGCCGCGCACGACCTTGACCGGATCGATGATGCCGGCCTTGATCATGTCGGTGTATTCGTTGGTGAGGACGTTGTAGCCGATGTGTTTGCTCTTGGCTTCGGCGGATTTGCGCCGGACGGCGTCGATCACCACCGAACCGTCTTCCCCGGCGTTGGCGGCCAGACGGCGGATGGGGGCTTCCAGCGCCTTGCGGACGATGTTGACGCCCACCTGGCCGTCCTCGGTATCGAGCTTGACCTTGTCGAGGACCGAGGCGGCGTTGATCAGCGAGATTTCGCCGCCGGCGACAATGCCTTCCTCGACCGCCGCGCGGGCCGCCGAGAGCGCGTCTTCCACGCGGTGCTTCTTTTCCTTCAATTCGGTCTCGGTGGCGGCTCCGACCCGGATCACGGCCACGCCGCCGGAAAGCTTGGCCAGCCGCTCCTGCAGCTTCTCCTTGTCGTAATCCGAGGTGGATTTGTCGATCTCGACCTTGATCTCTTCGATCCGGCCCTTGATCTTCTTCGCATCGCCCTTGCCGCCGACGATGGTGGTGTCGTCTTTGGTGGCCACGACCTTGTCGCACTTGCCGAGATCGGCGAGGGTCGTGTTTTCCAGCTTCTTGCCGAGTTCTTCGGTGATCACTTGCCCGCCGGTGAGGATGGCGATATCCTGCAGCATCGCCTTGCGCCGGTCGCCGAATCCGGGGGCTTTAACCGCCAGAACGTTGAGCATCCCGCGCAGCTTGTTCAGCACCAGGGTGGCCAGCGCTTCGCCTTCAATCTCTTCGGCGATGATCACCAGCTCGCGTTTCCCGGTCTGGACCAGTTTTTCCAGGATCGGGACAATGTCGGTGGCGGCGGAAATTTTCTTGTCGTAGATCAGGATGTGCGGCTCGGTGATGACCGATTCCATCGCTTCCGGACTGGTGATGAAGTAGGCGGAAATGTAGCCGCGGTCGAACTGCATGCCTTCCACGTACTCGGTTTCGAACTGGAGACTCTTGGATTCCTCGACCGTGATCACGCCGTCCTTGCCGACCTTGTCCATCACGTCGGAAATCAAGGTGCCGATCTGGCTGTCGGCCGCGGAGTTGGTGGCGACATGGGCGATTTCTTCCTTGGTCTCGATCTTCTGCGACTGACCGCGGATCGCCTCGACGACCGCCTCGGTGGCTTTTTCGATCCCGTGTTTGATCAGCATCGGATTGGTGCCGGCGGCAACGCTCTTCAGGCCTTCCATAACGATCGCGTGCGCAAGCACCGTCGAGGTGGTGGTGCCGTCTCCGGCGATGTCGTTGGTCTTGGTGGCGGCTTCCTTGAGCAGCTGGGCGCCCATGTTCTGGAACGGATCCTCGAGCTCGATTTCCTTGGCCACGGTCACGCCGTCGTGGGTGATGGTCGGGGCGCCGAATTTTTTATCCAGGGCGACGTTGCGGCCCTTGGGTCCGAGGGTGGTGGCGACCGCATTGGCGAGGATTTCAATTCCCTCCTTCAGCCGTTTGCGGGCTTCATCCGAAAAAACAAGCTGTTTGGCACTCATCGTTCATTCTCCTGGGTTTTCTCGGCCGGTGAGTCTTTCCCACCTAGCCTTCGAGGGTGGCAAGGATATCGGATTCTTTCACGATCAGCAGCTTCTTGCCGTCTACCTTGACCTCGGTACCGGCATATTTCGCATACAGAACGATATCCCCGACTTTCACATCCATCGGAATGCGCTTCCCCGCTTCGTCCCGCGCGCCGGGTCCGATCGAAAGGATTTTGCCCTTCTGCGGCTTTTCCTTGGCGGTGTCGGGAATGACGATCCCGGCAGGCGTGGTTTCTTCCTGCTCCAATGGCTCGATGACGACCCGATCGCCAAGCGGTTTAAATGTAACGGCCATCTTGCTTACCTCCTTTTTGGATTTTTCGGTTTAGTGAGAATTAGCACTCCAAAGGCAGGAGTGCCAATAGGCATAATACACAACTGATTTGAAGATGTCAAGGGTCCAGCCCTGGAAAACCGGGTTTTCGGGAGCGAAAAGATGGAAGAGCAGGGCGATAACCTGCGCGGCCTGGAATTTTTCTGGGTGCTGGGCGTTCCCACCCCGCGGCGGCGGTTAAGCTTAAGGTCGGTGCCGGGTGATGCGCTCGACCGTCCCTTCCAGATCGTCGAATTCCACCGGTTTGGGGAGAAAGGCATCGGCTCCGGCCGCGAGGATTCCCGCCACGATCGCATCCTGCGTGTCGGAGGAGACGGCCAGGATCGGCACCGAGGAAAGCAAAGGGTCCCGGCGGATGAAGCGGATCACTTCGCCGCCGTCGACCCCCTGCATGTGGACGTCAAGGACCAGCAGTTGGGGAAGGCCCCGGCTCATGCTTTCGATCGCCAGGCGCGGGCTGTAAACCGGTTGAGCGGTAAAGCCGATCAGCGTCAGCATCTTTACCAGGCCGTCAGCCGTTTCGCGGTTATCGTCCACTACCAGCGCCGTTTTGGGCATGGATTCTTCCGTTTCTTTCCCTTTCTCCCGCGGTCATTCTACTCTGGATTTGGAAAAAGAAGCAAAATTGACCTTCACCGCAGAGGCGCAGAGTCCGCCGAGGTGGTTTTTTCCCTGCGGCCTTCGCTTCTCTGCGGTGAGTTTTTTGGGGTTCGGCTTAATCATGCAGATACACTTCCGTCCCCTGGCCTTCGAATTTGGGGGGGTCGATCTCCCAAGCCACCGTCGGGTGAATCCAGCGGTACAACCAGCGGGCTTCATCCGGACGCATGTTCAGGCAGCCCTGGCTGGCCGGGCGGCCGAAATCGTTGTGCCAGTAGGCACCGTGAAACGCCGTCCCGAGGATGTGGAAGAACGAGACAAAGGGCACTCCGGGAAGTTCGTAAGCTTCGATTTCTGAGGTCAGCCGCCCGTTCCCCATATGCCGGCTGGGAACCTTTTCAAACACCCGGAATCGGCCGATCGGCGTGATCGTCCGGCCCTGGCCGGGCTGGGGATTCTTCCTCAGCCAGCCGCTGGAAACCACGGCGGTGAACACCGGCTGCTCGCATTCCAGCGCCGTGACGGTTTGCCGGGTCAGGTCCACATCGATTTGTTTGGAATCCGGCGGAACGTCCGGCGAGATCGGGGCCAGCTCCTCGGGCGCAAACGGGCGCAGATGCTCGGCCCGGGCGTAATACGTATAGTGCAGCCAATCGTCGAGGATCGCATACCACGGGCGGCCGTCTTCGTCCACGGAAATCCCCGTCACCCAATAGACGGATTTGTAATACAACCGGTAAAGCGGCGCCGCCCGCGCCGAAGGACCATGGCGGGATTGGGTGAAGGGAACCGTCACTTCCGACAGGATCCCTCCTTCGGGAATGTCGAAAACCGCGGGCTGGAAATCGTACCGGACTTCCTGCAGGTTGGCGGTGTGGGCGAATCCTTCCAGAAGGCGGAACCACCGCGGATTTCCCTCGGGGCCCTTGGCGGCTTGGATTTCTTCAAGGGCGGTGACGATTTGATCGCGGTACAACCGCCGCAGGACCGGGGCGGCGGAATCCGGCTCGTCATGGACTCGAATTCCGTTGGCGGTGGTCCGGGCGAGACAGTACGAAGGCGGCTGATCCTCGGGGTGACGGGTTGCGGCAATTTCGTGTTGTCCGTCCGGACGCGGGATTCCTCGGGGGGCGAGGGCGGACGCCGCACCGGCCAGCGATGCTCCGGCCGCTTTAAGAAACGTCCGCCGGGTGCAGGCGTTCATGCGTGGAACGGCCCCCTCAGGCGGCGGGAGGCGGAACGGGCAGATCCTCAACCCGGGTGCCAACCCACCGGTCCCCCTCTTCGATCAGCATGACCGGGATCTCGTCGCGGATGGGGTATTTGCGTCCGCAATCCGGCTCCTGGCAAACCAGCCAGACTTCCTTCTCGAGCTTCAGAAGACCTTGTTTTTCCTGGACGCAAGCGGGGCAACGCAGGATTTCCAGCAAATCGGGCGCGATCATGGACGACACCTCCTTAAGAATCGGCAAATCCCGGCAGGGTGTTGCAGAAGCTATTGCGCGGCGTCATTGCGAACGACCGGAGGGAGCGCGGCAATCTCCTTGGCTGGAATAAGAAGGGGATTGCCCCATCGCCCCGCTCCACGCAATATTACCTATGGTTTTTTCCGTCCCGTCGGTCCGCCGGTTTCCGATATTACACCGGTTGACTTTCTTCTTCCAGAGGGTTGCCCAAGGAACGATCCGGGACGGGTGATCGCCCCCGGTTCCCGCGCGGCGCATCGTCATCGATGCCGACCGTCGGAAGGTTGGCGCAGCGAAGCAAAGCCGTTGCCGGCCCGGATTCCCGTTTGGCCGCCGGATCCGGCCCTCGCTTACAACAAACCGTCGGCCCGCAGACGGTGAACGACCTCGGCGGCCGCCGTCCAGCGGTCCATGGTGTAGAACAACAATCCGGGCGCCCCCGCCGCCAGCAATTCGCGGCACTGTTGGGCGAGGAACTCGATTCCGAAGCCCCGCACCGCCTGCTTGTCGGATTCCGGGATCGCGGCGAGCTGTCGGCGCAGGGCCTCGGGAACGGTGGCTCCGCAGGCCGCGGCCAGGGATTCGGTCATCTTCGCGGAGTAGATCGGCATCACCCCCGGAAGGATCGGAACCTTCACCCCCCGGGCCCGGCAGCGGTCAAGATAGTCGAAGAAGAAACGGTTGTCGTAGAAGTAGTTGGTGATGATGAATTCCGCGCCCTGATCCACTTTCAGTTTCAGGAAATCGGCGTCCCGCTCCGGGCTTTCAGACCGCACGTGCCCTTCCGGATAGCCGGCCGCGCCGAGGCAAAACGGAAAGCGCGGCCGGATGTATTCCAGCAGGTCGGAGGCGTATGCCAGGCTGTCCGGCCGAGGCCGGAATGCCGGGTCGCGGGGCGGGTCTCCGCGGACGACCAGGACGTTTTCCACGCCGACTTCGGAATACCCCTTGAGCACGTCCTCGATCTCCCGAAGCCCCAATCCGTATCCGGCGAAATAGGCGACGACGTCGAGCCCCTTTTCGCGGATCAGCCGGGCCGCGAGCTGGCGCGATCCGTCGCGAGTCGAGCCGCCCGCCCCGAAGGTGACCGTCACGAAATCCGGCTTCAGTTCCGACAAGCGGTCGATTGCCACATCCAATTTCTGCGCCGCGGCGGAATTCTTCGGCGGAAAAAACTCGAAAGCCAGGCTGGGGGTCTGCCGAGTCTGCCATCGGCGGGTAATTCGCATGATCGCTCTCCTTTGCGCTTTGGGATGGATCGATCCGGCCGGCGGGGGACGCCGCGCCGGTTTATTCCGGCGGGCAGGGGGCGTTGTCCGAGGGCGGCGTATACCGGTCCGGGTGGTACTGGCAGACCGCGCCCCAAGCCAGGTAATGCGTGGCGAACCGGTCCTGAAGGATCACCTGGCCGTTGCGCGAAACCGTGCGGGTGACGATTACGTCCGCGCCCTTGACCGCCCAATCCACCTGTTTCCAATCCTCGGTCAATTCCGAATTCACCTCCCATTTCGGATCCGGAGGGTCGGTTTCGTTGGTCACGCCGGTCGTATAATACTGCACCGTGCGGCCGTCCGAGGTTGAATAGAAGCGCCAATACAGCCGCCCGGCCCCCCGGTCGACTTCGGTCTCCATCAGGATCCAATACGGCGAATCGTTGGTGAACTTGAAATCCACGGTCGGGAAGGAGACGGTCGCGTCGAAGCCGGCGCCGAGGTGGATCGGACCGTCGCCGTTCTCGTAGTAGCCGACCCGGTAGGCGTGCGCATACCGCTCGTTGATCGGGAACCCGGTCATGAACACGGTCCGGAAAAAGGTCGTGCTGACCTGGCACACGCCCCCGCCGGCTCCCTTGATCGTCCGGTTGCCCATGATGATCAACGCCTCGGCGTAGCCGGTATCGAGACTGACGTCGCCCACATGCTCGCCCATCGAGAAGGTCTCGCCCGGCCGGACCAGCACGCCATTGAGCTTTTCAGAGGCCAGGGTGATGTTGTGGATCCGGGCATCGGCCGAGCCCCGGAACGAGGTCCACTGGTTCCCGTTCCGCAGCAGCCCGGTGATCTCCAGCTCGGCGGCGGTCATGGAGTCGCCGATGTCGGGCTCGACGAAATCGAAGCCCAGCGCCGCGCCGTGGGCGCCCTGGGCCACGGCGGCCTGGATCGATTCGATCGATTTGGCGATGTTCAGGGCGCGCCCGCGCCGCGAGGGCGAATACAATTCGAGGGTTCCGGCGGCGTCGTTGAATTGGTAGCGCGCGTTTTCCACCCCGCGGGCCAGGGTCGCGGTCAGCGGCGCAAGCAGGTTGGTGATTTTGCCCTCGTCCAGCGCCAGCACGTAGCGGGTGCCGGCGGAGTCGGTCAGGCGGCGGAAGGTCAGCATGTCCGCGAGCATCGCGGGGGTGATGCTCCAAGACCCCGGATCGCCCGGCATCAACTCGGCGATCGTCAGGTGAAAATCCTGCGAAAGCAGAGCCCGGGCGATTTCGGCCTGCGGGGCGGCATCCAGTACATCCGGGGCGATCTCGATCATCTGCAGGGGGATTTCGGCGTTGGCGAGATGCCCGATGGGAACCGCGACCAGCGCCAGCATGGCCGATGTATTCAGTTGCCTGCCGATCTGGCCCGGGATCGCCGCCACTTCCAGGCCGCGCATTTCCAGTTTGGCCTCAACCGCCGGCCGTTCGACCTCGGCGGCGATCCGCTGCAGGTAGGCCATCGCCGTACCGAAATCGAACTGCAGGACCGGAGCCACCGCCACCCCGCTGAACCGGGCTCGCATCTGGATCTCCAAGTTGGTCAACGGTTCGTCGGAACGGCCGACTTCGTAGGCGTCGTTGACGGTCGCCAAAAGGTCCAATCCCAATCCCAATTCGGCCGGCGTCGCCGTCCAGGATCTGCCCTCATAGGAAAATGTGATCCGCCCGTCGCGGGGATAATAGAAACCGTCGTTCATCCGGTAGGCCGCCTCGGCGGCGGTCAGACCGGAGAGGTCCATTCCATACACCGAGACGCCCGGGTAGATCTTTCCGCTGTTGGCGGAATCGTATACCGAGGCGCTGATGCCGGAAAGAATCAGAACGCTCGCTGCGCCCGCCAAGACGACGGCCGACAGCCGGATGAGGATTTTTACTACCGGCGTCCAATCCCTCGGCGCGGGTTGGGCGGTTGTTGCTTCCGGAGAGGCGGTCATGAGACAGATTATATCTCACGGTCCTTCCCCCAAACGGCCAGGCAGGGGCAGAAGCCCGCGCTCCTTTTTTCCCGCGGGATTTCCACCGCCTGCGCGGGTGCGGCACCTGCCGCCAAGTTGAAAATCCTCCGGAATTCGCGCTCGAAGGCCGCGGCCAGTTCCGGATTCCACAGGATCAGCAGGTCCTCGTCGTTCCTGCTTTCCGCGCTGTTTGTGAAATTGTAGGAGCCCGTGATGACGATTTCCCCATCGAGGAGAATCACCTTGTGATGCATGTTGCGGGGATTGGCGTCCAGCAGAACCTCGGCGCCGCCACCGCGCAGGCTTTCGAACTGCGTTCCGATGTTCGAGCGGGCTTGCGAGGATTCGAACACGCCCAAGACCGCCACGCCCGCGCTCCTCCGCTCCAGCATCCCCCCGGCGATTTCCGCCGAGGTGAACGAAAACGCGAGAAAATGGATTGACAGCCGCGCATCGCGGATCATCTGGACGACGCGCCCGGCCACCCCGCAATCCGGCGCGAATAGCGCCTCGACCGCGCCGACGTCCGTCTCCACGCTCCCGGCGGATCCTCCCGCCGGCGATGCCGGGCCGAATTTTTTCGCAAGGACCATTTCTTCGAACTCGGCGGTGAACAGCCGGGCCAGCGCTTCGGAGCGGATCCGCAGAAGGTTGTTGTCGTTGCGGTAGGCGTCATTGACCGTCAGGTTCATCGATCCGGCCCATACCTCCCGGCGGTCGATGACGACGAATTTGTCGTGCATCAACCCCTGCCGGATGTCCCCGGCGATCGGGACGCCCTGCCCGCGGAGCAGGTCCAGCGCCTCGGTGTGCCAATTGTCGGAATCCACGACGATCCGGACGGCCACGCCGCGTCCAACCGCGCGCAGCAGCGCCCGCGCGACCGAAAGCAGATCGAAATCGTAAACCGCGATGTCGACGCTGACGGCCGCCCGGTCCACGGCTTGGGCCAGCGCTTCGTCGGGTCCGCCGGCGTACCCGCCGTCGAACTCCTGCGGCCGCGAGAAGTACACGACTTCCGGTTCCTCTTCCGCCGCCGCCGTCGCGGGCGGCGGCCGGGCGGAGATATCCTCCCGGTGCGCGAAACCCCAGCCGAGCGCGGTCAGCGCCGGCAGAAGGAACGCACAGCGTATCCAAATCATTCGGTTGAATTTTTTATGGAGCATACATCCCCCTGAGTAAATCCGCCGGCCGGATTATAAACCCAGCCGAGAATACTCGTTCGGCCGATGGAAAACCTTGAAGCAACTGCTTCGCCATCTGATCCTCTTTTCTAACGTCTTTCCCCCGGCGCCCCTCTCCTGCTTCCCCCTATGGGGAATGGGGAGAGAAAGTCCGGGTATGGCGGCGCTCTTTTCTCTTTGCGAGGAGAGCGGGTGTTGGGAAGGGGTTAGCAATAACAAAAAAAGGGGTTACTACTCAACCTGTTCTATATCAAAGGGATATCCCGCTCTTTTCCTTCCTCGCCTCTATCACCCGTCCCCTTTCCCCTCTCCTGGCACCTGCCCTCGTGAAGCGGGGGTAAGCCAGGAGAGGGAAAAGGGGTGAAGGGGTTGTGGGTGAGGACTGGATGCTGGCGGGAGGCAGATCAGTTACAAAAAGGGATTTACTCAGCCTGATCCGATGAGTGAAAAACCGCGCAATTCTTCCCCCCTCAGCCCAACCTCCCGCAACTGTCCCGCGCGGATCACGGGACAGGCATTCCGGGATACATTCTCCCTTCCCATCGCTTTGGCTAAAGGTCTTCGAATAAATGCGTATCGTCAACCGCAGATTCGGGGCCGGGAAGCCGGTCCCGGTGCAATTCCGGGAAAGGCGCCTGAACCTATCCTGAGTGAAGCCAGGGAAAGCGAGGGGAGGGCGGATGAGGGGAAATTTTAAGCAATTAGTATCTCCTCAGCCCCCCGTCCCTGCCCTTTCCTCACCCCCAACCCCACAACCCCTTCCCCCTCTCCTG
>JAFGKK010000133.1 GCA_016928575.1 Anaerolineales bacterium | reverse complement strand
GTCATCTTCCCCAAGGAGGTGATGTCGGAAGGGATGCAGAAGGCCATCCGCTTCAACCCGCTCACCCACGTGGCGACCCTGCTGCAGGGAATGTGGCGCGGGGACGCCTGGTCACAGCATCAGATGGAGGTGCTGGTCCTGGGCGCGATCATGATTGTGGCCGGGATCGTCGCGGTGCGGGTTTTCCGCTGGGAGTAACGGTGCCCGTTTGCCGGTATTACACCATCCCATCCCACCCCTCCCGTCAGACCTTCCGAAAATGATTACTCGGGGATTCCTCCCCTCCCTTCCCGTAATACGGGAAGGGAGGGGAGGCGAAGGAGGGGTAGGATGGGATGGCGGCTTGGTCCAAAATAACGAAACCGTCCGCGCTTTTCAATTCAGCAATCCTATTGCGAGCCTACAACAATCCCTCGATCGGCGTGTATTCCATTCCGAACGCATCCGCCACGCCCTTGCAGGTGATTTTCCCGTTGACCACGTTCGCGCCGGGCCGGATCTCCGCGTTTTCCTTCATCGCATTCCGCCAGCCGAGGTTGGCGATCTCGAGCGCAAACGGCAGCGTGGCGTTGGTCAGCGCCTGGGTCGAGGTCTTGGGCACCGCGCCGGGCATGTTGGCCACGCAGTAATGGATGACCCCGTCGACGATATAGATCGGATTGCTGTGGGTCGTGGGCTTGGAGGTCTCGAAACACCCGCCCTGGTCGATCGCGACATCCACCAGAACCGCCCCTTTCTTCATCGTCTTGAGCAAGTCGCGGGTGATCAACTTGGGGGCCTTGGCGCCGGGGATCAGCACCGCGCCGATGACCACATCCGCGCGGGTGATCAGGTCGCGGATCGCGGCCGGGTTCGACATCAGCAGAAAACAATTGCTCGGCATCACATCGCTCAGGTAGCGCAGCCGGTCGAGGTCGGTATCCAGCACGTATACGCGCGCCCCGAGCCCGCAGGCCATCTTGGCGGCGTTAATCCCGACCACTCCCCCGCCGAGGATCAGCACCATCCCCGGATCCACCCCGGGCACCCCGCCAAGCAGGATGCCGTCCCCGCCCTGGGTCATCTCCAGGTATTTGGCGCCCTGCTGGATCGCCATCCGCCCGGCCACCTCGCTCATCGGCGTCAGCAGCGGCAGGGATCCGTCAGCTTTCTGGATGGTCTCGTAGGCGATGTCCACCGAGTCGGATGCGATCAGCGCGCGGGTCAACCCTTCGGCCGCGGCCAGATGAAGGTAGGTGAAGACGATCTGGTCCTTGCGGATCAGTCCGTATTCGCTTGGGAGCGGCTCTTTGACGTGCATCACCATCTCGGCCCGGGCGAAGATCTCCTTGGCGCTGAGCACGATCTCCGCGCCATGCGCGGCGTAGTCCGCGTCCGAATATCCGCTGCCCACTCCGGCGGAAGCTTCGACCAGCACCGCGTGACCGTTCTGCCGGAGGACTTCCACCCCGGCCGGAGTCATGCACACCCGGTGTTCTTCCGCTTTAATTTCCTTGAGTATGCCGACAATCATCGGGGGACTCCCACGGCCGGATTCTCCGGTCGATCTGCACGATCCGGCGGGCCCATCCGCGAAGGACTCGAACGATTCCTACGCCCATCAACGCCCCCTTCGGTCCGGACCAGCCCGATTGATTATACGCGAAATGGCTGAGGAGAATAACGCACAGACGCCGAGCCGGATGCGTTTGCGGAGGCACCCGCGGCGCGGGCCGCAGCCGCCGGCCGAGAGGATGCAATGCCAATCCGGCGGACGGCCGCAGCCGGAATCCGGCTGGAAGCTGGCTCTGGCCCATGCGGCCTTCATTTACCGACAGCCCGGCGGCCGCCCAACCGATGGATTAAGGAGCGCCCGGATCGGCAAGCAGGTGATCGTACAGGCCGAAGTTCATCTTAACGATTTCCAAAAGGCGCCGCGGGTCGAAAAGATCCCCCCGGGTAATTAAAGCAAGATGGCCGTAGTATTCCGCCAATTGCGGGTTTTCAATCCGGTTTTCGCCGGATTCGAGCGTCTCGAGATACCCAGCCGGAATCCGGCGGACATAATGCCCGATCCGCCAATTTTCCACGTCGGGAATTGACAAACGGGCCAACAACGGATCCAACAGCCCGTATACGTCCACCACGCGCTTGTTCGGTCCGGCGTAAAAACCGAAAAACCCCGAACTCTGCTTGACTGCGACGGATTTGCCGTTTTCCCGCGCGGCCAAGCCGTCCGCCGCCCAACTGATGGTCGGCACATCGCAATTCCGGCACGCGCGCAATAGGCCCGTCGTCGGATAGTAGAACGCCCGCTCGTCGGCCACTCCCCTCAAATCGACTGCATCCCGGTCCGCGCCGAAGTGTTCATCGCTCAAGACGGGAGGATAGGGCGAGGCAAATCCCACGACAAATACCGCTCCCAAGAGAACCGCAAAGGTTCTCGTTTCAAGAAGGGTATCCGACCGGCACAACAGTAAAATGGCGCACAGGAAGGGCACGGTGAAGTAACGGCCGTTCATGAAATCCCCCCCGATGAACACGACATAGCCCAAATACAACGCCAATCCGGTTGCGACAGCCAACGAGCGGCTTTGTTTGGAGAATACCGCCGCGGCCGTTCCCAACATGATTGTAAGTAAAGTCAGGGGGGCGAGGCTAAGGGAGCTGAGGAAGTACATCATTCCCCGATAAGTGAGAATCGACTGGGGAATTCCGGCGCTGAGTTTGGCGTAGGCGGTATTGGGGATGAAAAAACCATAATAAAACAAAGAAAAAAGCAGCCACGCAATCAGCGGCAAGGATCCCAGGAGCATCACGCCCACCGTTTTCGGGAGACGGCCCGCGGAGGATTGGCTGATTTCCACCGCCGAAAGACACAATGCGGGCAGAAAGACCAAAGCCAAATCGAGCCGGTTCATCGTCCCCAGGGATGCGATCAGGGACAATCCAAACACCTTTCGGTTGCTTATCCCGGGAGCGAAGAAGACGATCAGGAACACGACAACGATCAGATGGAACAGGGGATTTTCCAGACCCGAACTGGAATAATCGAGGAAGGCCTTGGAAAAGAGGATCGCCGCGGCGCCCAACACCACCCGGGCCGGGGTTTTCTCCAAATCTTCAGGAAAATGGCGGCACCGAGGAAGGCCAAGGCGATGGATAAAAAGTTCAAAGAAAAATAGGCGTCCCCCGTAACGGCATACAGACCGGCCAGCAGAAGCAACCAAAGCGGATGGGTATAACTCTGCACCCGCTCGCCGATGTTGTACACCAATCCGTTGCCGTGCGTGAAATGATCCACCGTGCGCATGGTGATGTACGCATCATCGCACACCCAGGCGGTTCGAACCAACACCACTGCGAGGACAGCCAGCAATCCGACGACCAGGAAGGTGTTGCGCGAGTTTTCCATCCGCGGGGAGGATGCGGCGTTCAACATTATCCTTTTCTCCTGAAAGAGAGGCAACCCCATGCGCGCCGGGGCGGGGTGCGCGTTCCCGCGCCCTCCCCGAACCAACCGATCAATCGAAGTGCGGATTTTACAATAACTTTCCCAACACCGATTCCATTACGGCGATCTGATTGCGCTCCTTCGACGGATGAGCCCAAAAAAAACGCCGCCGGCCAGCGGGCCAATCGGGGGTTTTCCCCGACAACCCGTTTTCCGTCAATCCGCTCTCCGGCGAAAAAGCAAGCGAAGCCTTGTTGTTGGGGATTGCGGCAGATCGGGACTCGAGGGCTTCCTCGTCCTTGACAAGCACCTCGGCCGGATCGCTCGGACAATCCGAACGCGCGAACCGCGAATCGGGATCCGCCGCGCAATCGCGCCGAGGAAAGGAACACTGGCGCATTCCGGGATACCGCCAAGGCCCCGGCGACATGCGTCAACCAATCCAATCCCTCATCCTCTTCGGTGTTGATCGGTGTTTGGAATCGGGTCAGCGCCGCCGCCAACCCGCGAGGAGGGAACTCCCTCGCCCACTCCCCGTGCAACGGACCCTGGAAGGCCTCCCGGCGTTCTTGACCGCAGGCGGAGCAGGCAAGGCAAGGGAGGGCGCCCTACAGCTCCATCTTTAAAAACTGCTCCACCACGCGGCTGTCGAAATAGGAGCCGGACAGCGAGCGGATATGCTCGAGCACTTTCTCCTGGCTCCAGGCGGCGCGGTACGGCCGGCCGGAGCGCAGGGCGTCCCAGACGTCCACCACGGCGAAGATCCGGGCCGCCGGCGGAATTTGTTCCCCCCGCAGCTGGCGCGGATAGCCGGTCCCGTCCCATTTCTCGTGGTGGCAGTAGGGGATGTCGAGCGCCGGGCGGAGGTAATCGATGGGCGAGAGCATTTCGTAGGCGTAGACGGGATGGCGGCGCATGATTTCCCACTCCTCTTCGGTGAGGGGAGCGGGTTTGAGAAGGATCGAATCGGGAATGGCCATCTTGCCGATGTCGTGCAGGATGGCGCCGCGCCGGACGTGCGCCAGCTCGGATTCGCCCATCCCCATCACCCGGCACAGACGCAGGGTGAGTTCGGTGACGCGCTTGGTGTGGCCTTCGGTCTCGCGGTCGCGCAGGTCCAGCGCCCGCGACCAACCTTCCAGGGTGGTGTCGTAGGCCATGGCCAGGTTGGTGTTCGAGCGTTGGAGGTCCTCGAACAGGGCGGTGTTGTCGATGGCGATGGCGGCTTGCTCGGCGAGCATCTCCGCGAAGTCCTTCCAATCCGGCTTGACCGCCAGCGGGGAGCGGTGAAAGAGTTCGAGCACGCCCTTGACGCCGCCCTTGACGACCAGCGGAATCACGTAGGCCGAAACGAATCCTTCACCCTCCAGACCCGGGCCTGCGCCGCCGGGTCCCAGGTTTGCAAGGTCCGCGATGTGGATGCTGCGGCGCTCCAGCGCAGCCCGGCCGGCCGGGCCCTCCCCGAGCGGCACCCGGCTGCGGGCGACCGCCTCGCCCCAGAAGCCGCGTCCGGCGGCGTACTCGAGGATCTGCAGGTGCGGATTGAACAACAGGACGGCGGCGGCGTCGACCCGCAGCTGCGGCAGTCCCTGATCCAGCAGAAGGTTGAAAATCAGGCGCAGGTCGAAGTTGGTAGTGATCGCCAGGTCGATGGCGCGCAAGGCCGCCAGGCGCTGGAACTGGTGCTGCAGCTTCTCCTCCGCCCGTTTGCGTTCGGTCACGTCCTGGACCAGGCCCTCGTAATACAAGGCCCGATCCTGGTCGTCGAAGATGATCCGGCTGCTGATGCTGACCGTGATCGGATCGCCGTTCTTCTTCTTCCACACGGCCTCGAGGTTGCGGACGGCTTTGCGCGCCCGGTGCTGGTCGATCAGGAAGCGCAATTCCTGCGGATCCTGATAGAGGTCCTGGCGCAGGTCGAGCGCCAACACCTCCTCCGGCGACGAATACCCGAGCATCTGCACCAGGGCCGGATTAACGTCCACGAATCCGGCGGAAGGCGTGATGCGGAAAATGCCCTCGAGCGCGTTTTCGAAGATCGACCGGTAGCGCTCCTCGCTTGCGCGCAGGGCGGAAAGCATGCGGCGGTTCTTCACTTCCAGCTCAAGCCGTTCGTAGCAGCGGCGGAGGGTGGTGGCGAGCTCCTGGAAGTACAGCGGCTTGCGCAGGTAGTCGTAGGCGTCGCCGTGCAGGGCTTTGATCACGGTGTCGGTGTCGGCGTAGGCGGTGACGACGATGCCCAGCAGGCCGGGCTTCTTCTGCTTGAGCGCGGCCAGCAGGTCGAGGCCGTCGCCCTCCCCCGCCGGCAATCTCAGGTCGAGCAGGGCGACTTGCGGATCGAAGGTTTCCACGGCCGCGAGCGCCTCGTCGGCGGCGTGGGCCACGGCCACCGTGTACTCCTCCGCCGCAAGCATGTCGTTCAGCGAATCAGCGAAATCCACGTCGTCATCCACGATCAATACCCGGCGTTCCTCGGCCATGTGTCTCTCCGCCGTCTAGTGCGGGAACCAGTTCGTCTGCAGCCGTTCGTCGTCGATCGCCTGAAGGATACCCAGCAATTCCTCCGGGTCGAAGGGCTTGACCAGGCATCCGGCGACGGACATGGCCCGCAGTTGGTCCATCGCCGGCGCCTCCTCCTGCGCGTACCCGGTGACGATGATCGTCGGCACGGTCCGGTTGCGGCGCTTGAGTTCCAGATACACTTCCAATCCGCTCAGGACGGGCAGCCGCAGATCCAGCACGAGCACGTCGATTCCGTCGGCCAGGACGGCCTTCAGCGCCTCCTCGCCCGTGTGCGCCACCAGAACCCGGTATCCCCGTTCCATAAGCATCTGCCGCAGGCTGTCGACGAAATCCGGATCGTCGTCGGCCATCAGGATCAGCCCGTCGGGCCGGACGTCCTCCAGCATGGCCAGCATCCGCTCCGTGTCGAAGGGCTTGCGCAGCACGCCGAGCGCGCCCTGGTCCACGGCCTGCCGCACCAGCTGTTCGACGCTGTAGGCGGTCATCATCACCACCCGCGCCCGCGGACGGATCTTGCGGATTTCAAAGAAGCTCTCCACCCCGTTTTTCCCGGGCAGCTTGACATCCAGAAAGGTGATGTCGAATTCCTTTTCGCGGAAGAGCCGGACCGCCGTTTCCCCGTCGAAGCACAGCTCGACGCGGTGCCCGGCGCCGGCAAGAATGTCGGCCAGGCTCTCGGCGAAATCCCGGTCGTCGTCGACGATGAAGACATCCAAGGCCTTCACGCCCGCACCTCCTCCTTCTATCCGCGGGGTATCCGGACCGTCGCCCGGGTCCCGTCCCCGGGCCGGCTGGCGATGCGGACCTCGCCGCCGTGCTGTTCGACGATCCCCTTGACGATGGCGAGGCCCAAGCCCACGCCGAATCCCTTGGTGCTGAAGAGCGGCTCGAAGAGGCGCTCCATCACCTCGGCCGAGATCCCCGGTCCGGTGTCATCGACTTCGAGGACGGCGCCGTCCCCATCCGACTTGGACCGCACGGTCAGGATCCGCCGGCCGGATTCGGAGGCGGAATTCTGCATCGCCTGGCGCGCGTTGTCCACCAGGTTGATGACCACCCGCCGGAAGCGCTCCGGATCCAGGGCCACGGTTTCGCCGGAGGCGATCTCGCGCACCAGGGTGATTCCGGGCGGGAGGGCCTGTTCGTCCAGGAGCCGATTCAGCCAGCCGTCGAAATCCACCGGCCGGAGGTCCGGCGCGGGCATGCGCGCGTAATCGAGCAGTTCGGTGATGATGTTGTCGCAGCGGGAAATGTTGCGCTGGATGCGGTCGAGCGGGCGTTCGGCGTTGAGGCCCTTATCGCGCACCTTGCGGTCCAGATCGGCGGCCGAAACGCGGAGGGTGGCGAGCGGGTTGCGCAGTTCGTGGCTGACGGTGGCGGCCAGCTGGCCCAGCACCGCCAGCTTCTCCTGCCGCACCAGGTTCTCCTGCGCCTGGCGCAGTTCGCGGGTGCGTTCCTCCACCATCTCCTGCAGGCGCTCGGAATACAGCTTCAGCGCCTCTTCGGCCTGGATCCGCGAGGAAAGATAGCCGAGATTGGAGGCGAACAAATTCAGGATCTCGCGGTCCTGATCCGTGACCTCCCGGTGTCGGAGCAGGTTGTCGGCGGTCAGGAATCCGACCACGTTTTCGCCGGTCCACATCGCCGCCTGCACCTGGTCCGCGCGGCCGAGGATGCTCCCCCGGCTGTCCCGCACAACCGCGTCCTTCCAAAGGATGGCCACCGGCCGGGTCTGATAGAGGATGTTTAGATGCAAGCCCTCGATGGGAATGCGGGTCCCGCGTTCATCGACGATCCGCCCCTCCCCGTCGGTGCCGAACGACCCTTCGATGTAGCCCGGCTCCAGGCTGCGGAACCAGATTCCCAGGCGGTCGAACCCGAGACGCGAACGGCCCAGTTCCACGGCCCGCCGGCACAATATGTCCTTCGATTCGGCCCGCGAGAGTTCGTTGCCCACCTCGAGCAGGATCCGCAGCCGCTCCTGAAAGTCGAGCTCCCGCTGCTTGTCCGCCCGCAGCTGCTCTTCGGCCCGGCGCTGCTCCTGCACCAGGGCGGCCCCCTTCAGCGCGGTGCCGATCTGCCTGGTCAGCACTTCGCGAAGCTGGCGGACTTCGGTCTGCAAAGGCCCGAACAGGATGAAGCCGAATTGGTTCTCGTCGCGGAAGTGCAGGGATTCGAGCACGAAGGCGAACCGGTCCTCGGCGGCGAGGATATCCTTGGGAACAAGCTCGCGCGAGGGGAAGCGCCGTCCGCCCGACTCCAAGGCCACCCGCCCCCGTTGGTTGTGCGCCAGGATCAGCCGCGACCATTCGCTGGGCGCCTTCCCCTCCTTGCCGTCCGGAAAATCGAACAGGGACAAGTAGCAGCTGTGAATTCCGAGTTCCGACAGCCCCTGGACCACGGCGTCCGTCAACCGGCCGACGTCGAAAGCCGTCATCAGCGGATCGCTGATCCGCGTCAGGAAATCCAGCGAATGCCAACCCGAACGAAACCGCCGGTTGGCCTGCGCCCATTGGGCAATCTCGCCGATCAGCATCTCGGCCGTCCCCCAATCCCCCCTGCCGGAAGAGCGGCCTTTTCGCCGCGGCAACGGCGGCGCCGTCCGCCGCAGGGCGGCCAGCACCCCGTGCCAACGCATCACCTCGCCGCCTTCCAGAGCCACCTGGCGCAGAACATCCTCCCACGCGGACAGGAACTTTCCCCAGGGGTTGGTCCGCGGTCCGGATTTCGTCAACGCGTCATAAAGGTCTCCGGCCCATCCGGGGGGCAATCCCTCCGACGCCCCCGCGGCGGCCGCCTCCATCTCCGATTGGGTTTTCCTTCGACGCGCGGCGGCGGTCGGGTTCTTGCCGGCGCGGCTGGGTCTGCCTTGTTCCGCGGCGGGCACTTCCCGCGCCGACGTGAAGCAGCCGCAGGAGCGCCGGACAATGAGTTCCGTCGAAAGGAGGACTTTCTCCGGAACGGGCTTCCCCGCCAGGCGGTCCAACAGAAGTTCCGCGGCTTTCCGCCCCTGCTCGTTGAAGGGCTGGCGGACGGTGGTGATCGGCGGCACGACATAGCGGGTCTCCTCCAGACCGTCGAACCCGACCACGGCAACCTGCTCCGGGATGCGCAAGCCGTGTTCCTGCAGCGCGTCAAGCGCGCTGATGGCCATGGCGTCGTTGGCGGAGACCACCGCCTCAAACTGCGCCTGCTTGCGGCCCACCAGACTTTCGACCGCTTCCCGGCCGGCGAAGGATAGGAAATCGCCCTCCTCGACCAAGTCCGGATCGAACTCCAAGCCGTGCCCCTCGAGCGCGTCGCGGTAGGCCCGATAGCGGATCTCCGCCTCCGGACTGGTTTCCGGCCCGCGGATGAACGCGATCCGCCGGAATCCGTGGGTTTCGATCAGGTGATCGACCGCCCGGCGCATTCCCCCGTAATTGTCCACCAGGACGCTGGGGAAGCCCTCCAATTCCATCGCGATGCTGATTACCGGCAGAGGATGGAAGCTTTCATAAAACCGCCGCAAATGGTCTGGACCGGTGAATTGCCCGACGGATCCGGACAAAGCCACCAATCCATCCACGTTTTGCGGGCTGACCAGGTCGTAGACGACGTTGCGCGAAACGTCGTACTCCTGCACCAAATTCATCATCCCGCCGACAAAGCAGATCAGGTTGACGTCGCGCTCTTCGGCCACGGCGGCGACGCCCGGCCAAACGGTGGCCGCATAGCCGATGTCCCCGACCCGCCCGATCAGCAATCCGATCGTCGGACGGCCGCCTTTCCTGCGGGAGGAGCGCTTGGAGCCCGTCATTCGATGATCTCCTGAAGCGGGGCAGGATCTTCTTCTTGTACGATCGGCGGGAAAAAGCCTGAAGGATTACGGACCACGAGGCCGATGCAGGAGGCGACAAACCACCGGATAAGCAGGACCCGCGGCAACGGGTGGAAGGAAAGGCGGAGGAAAAAGCGGTTGTACATCGGATTTGTCATTCAAAGCCCTCAGGATGACGGGGGCCCCAGAATTCAGAAACCGCTCCAACAGACGAACTGCCCGACCTATAGTAAAAAGCCTCCGAAAAAGGTGTCATGCCGAACGGAGCGAAGCATCCGCGCAAGCGCTTTCAGATCCTTCGCTGCGCTTGGGATGGCACTTCCAGATATTGTTTACTATTGTATCCCTATCGATTGAAAATGTAGCAAAAAGTGCGGAATGTAATGGAGAGAAATAGGATTCTCCGCTTAATAATGGATTAATTTTACCAAATTTGTATTTATTCTTGGCGGAGCGCCGAAGAAAATTCTCTGCACATTTCACATGTTCGGAAGCCAATTCCGAACGGCCGCCGCTATAATCATCGGCCGCCGGCGTTGTTGGCTTGCCCGCTTTGCAAAACTCGAATGTGGGGTGGACCACACCGGAGCAGGCTTGATGCGATCCGGAGCGATCCGCACGAGTGGGATTTCGGATTCAGCCCGGAGGACCATCGCGAAGCGTCTTGCGGGTTTTCAGCTTTGCGTTGGGCGCTGAAAAAGCGGGGGGAGGAGCACCGCTCGGCCCGGCATAATTTCAACTCCGTCCGGGGCGTTTTCCGTCCGCAAACCCCAACTGGCAAGTCCGGCTCGGATGCCAAAAAGAGATTGGCCAATTTGCTCGGGCCCTAAGCCGCCCCAAGGGCGTACCCCTTTTCCGGATTGCGGCAGGCGAGAATTATCGCGGACCCCTTGCGCGTCAACGTTGCGCCGTTTTAATCCGATGCCGCCCTTGGCACCGGTCACGACGGCGACTTTGCCGCTGAGACCGGGTATGTGTTCAACCGTCCGCCTCTTCCCCCCGGCGGGGCAATCCCGAAGGGTCGGGCGTGACGATCACCAATGCGATGCCGCCGGCATAGCGCTCCAGCGCCCGGCGGTCCGCAGCGCCGGCGATTCCCCCGCCGCGCAGCATCGCCCCGACCATCCGCGGGTGCCGGCGAAGGCGCACTTCCAGGAAATCGGCGATCCGGGCCGCGTCTGTCACCACCTCCGCGGTCCCGGCGAAACGGCGGTTCTTCACCCGCACTTCCACGTGCGGATCGGCCAGGACGTTGCGCACCCAATCGGCCCGCCCGCCCCGCGAGGAACCCAAACAGAATTGTCCGTCGATCTCCTCGTATTGCAGCGGGACGACCCGCGGCTTGCCGCTTTTCCGCCCGGTGGTGGTCAGGAGCAGCACCAACCGGCCGATTAGCGGGCCCAGGCCGAGGGCGTAGGCGACCTGCGGCGGCCAGTGGATCAGGCGCAGGAGGGATTTGGGGATTTTCGCGAAGCCGGACATAGCAACAGCCATCATCCTTAACCATAGTACCAGATGGGACAATCCACGAGCGGCATTTGGATGGATGCGAGCGCCGTTTTCTGACTGCCGTCCGCATTCATCGAGAATAATGTCCATGTGGAAAAATCATGAGACCAGAAGGCGATCTTTTTTCCGTCCAAGGACCAAACCGGACAGGAAACACTTTTCTCCGTCAACGCGAGGCGATTCGGATTACTCCCATCCGGACGGATGGTATAAACCATGCCCAGATATGAATACGCAAAAACGATTTTGCTGCTGTCCGGCGACCATGAAGGAAACCAATCCTGGTCGCCAAAATTGTTTAATTTTCGCTTGCCAGTTCCGTCAATATTCATAATATGGATATGATGATACTGAGTCTCACCGATAACAATGGAATCATAAAGAAGGAATCGCCCATCCGGAGAAAAATTATAGAAATTCTCGTATGGAAAAGGCTGCAATTTCGCCACCAGGGTTAATCCGCCGCCGTCCTCATTCATGCTCATCACCCAGATGCTGGATGTGTACCACCGAGTCACTCCAATTTTGCTTCCGCCTAGAAACCACTGAAAATTATTAGGGGAAAAATCGGTGATTTTTCTCAGGTTTCCCCCCTGCGAATCCGCGGAATACAGAAACCCGTTGTCTTCTTCGTTTCTAAAGAGTATTACATTCCCTTTCGGAGACCACATCGGCGAGTTGCCCCGAAGATCCCCCAACGCCTTCAACCCGGATCCGTCGACATTAATGATATATATTTTCTTTTCTTCGGCATCATTATTCGGACCGACGAGAATCTTCTTCCCGTCCGGTGAAAAAGACAGCGACCCGATCGACCGCTTCGCGACGCAGGTCAACCCGGATCCGTCAGCGCTGACAGTAAATGCTTTTTCTCCGGCGAAGAAGCCGATGCTTCCATCATTGTCGATGGATTTGGTAGGCTTCCCGGGTGTAACGGCGGATGAATTCTCCAGGCGCTTCTGGATTTTTTGCGTCAGTTGGTAGATCTCAACTCCATCCGGCGCTTCGCCGCCAATAAACATCAGGTTCAAAACAGCTTCTTCGTTCCGCCACGCTATGTTCAAGAGGTGTTTCCTGGGCGATTCCTCCACCCAGTATCTCGCGTGTATCTCCGAACCCAACGGAGGGATTTCCCATCCGCTTCCCCCGAAACTGCCAATGAGCGCCCGATAAGAAAACCGGGCGGAGTCCGCATCCGGATAGACGAAAAGTGATGAAGAATACATTTCACCGCCGTCATCCCGGATAAAGCCTCGTTGATACCCGTGAACAAGGGATGTATGGATTTCCGGGATGTCCGCGTAGACCTCCGACATACACTCAGGCCCGGAACGGCCATCCAATTCTATGAAATTTTCCCTCAGGTCGGATTTCTGCAAGATAATTTCAGAAAGACTCCTATCCTGAAGGGGTATCGGAGAGGCCGTCAGAGTCATGGTTGAAGCAAGCGTCAACCGTTTCGTAATCGTCCGACTTGCCGTTGGGGTAGAGGACGCGGCCGGATCCCGTGGCGACGGGAATGGGTGCGCGGCGCCACAGCCTGCGGCGATCAAGGCGAGGTACACAACGCAAATCCTCCTGGGCGAAAAGAAAAAGTTATTTTCAATCATGCCTCTCTCCCGGCGCAGTCTAAAAAATAATTTTTTTTACAGCTGCTCAGGCAGTTTATTTCGACTGCATAATCTCAGCATAACATCACCAGTGTTATAGGTTTTGTCCGTCACCCCGGCACGGCTCCCCCGCGCCCGCCCTCGCGAAGCGGGGGAAGCGGGGTTCGAAGCCGGGGTCCAGTATTTATTGAAGATTTACTGGATGCCGGTTAATTTCACCCCCGTCGAAGAACGCGCCGAAGGCGGGCGCCGGCATGACGATCGCCAGCTGAGTAGTAACATTTTTTAAAGAACAATTCTCAATGCCGCCGCGGAGTTGGGAAGAGGCACACCCCCAAATAATACAATTCGAACCGCCGCACGTATTTCCTGTTTGGTGAGACATGACCTTATCGATTGGCCATTCCCAAGAAAACCCGTCAACCGAGAAACCCATCCAGATACCGCCCGTTCACTTCTTCAAGATCCGCAGGATGACGTTGGCAACCACCGTCAGCACGATGCTGAGCAGGCACATGCTCCCCAGCGGGAACAGGATGGTCAGCCCCGGCCGTTCGATGCGGATGTCGCCCGGCAGGCGGCCGAACAACCCCGATCCGGAAAGCAGCCAGATCAGCGCCCCGGCCAGGGCGAGTGCGAGGCCGGAGACGATCAGGATTTTCCCGGCGGCGCCGAGGTCACTCATGGCGTTTCTTTTGCCTTCCCGTCCCGCTCCCGCTTAATCCTTCGAACGCCGCAGCCAGGAGAACCACGGAAATTGAAATTTCCTCTTCGGCGGGGGCGGGTTGACCCGGTTGACGGCCGCGATCACCGCCGCGACGAACTCCTTCGCCGCCGGCCCGGGTTCCATCAGCAGCTTGCCGGTCATCCACTTGCCGCGGTCCCCGACCCGCCCGCCAAGCTCCAGGCCGTATTCCGGCGGACGCCGCGTGCCGTACTCGAACACCCGGAGGTCCTTCAGCTTCGCGCCGGTCACGACGGGCGCCGACCGATCCCCCACCCGGGCCCAGATCAGCCGGTCCTCCGTGAGGATGATTCCGAGGAATTCGGTCGTATCCGGGCTGCCTTCCAGCAGGGCGGCGATCCGGCTCAGCCCGCTGCGGTCGATGCGGGTTTCGACGCAGGTCGAGTTCTGCGAATTCGGATACCCGCCCGCCCGGGACGCAAAATGATCCTGAAATGCCTTGCGAAGCTGCGGTTCAAATTGGGATGCGGAACACCTACGCGTCGATCGGCACGGGCCCGTCATATTCCCTCCCGTAAGTAGAACCTTCAAGAGATTCGGCTGGAGTGGCCGAATTGCGGATCTTGAAGAATCATTTCAACTCGGAAAGCTGATCCCACGGGTCGAGGCATGTTCTCTGCAGCCAGCTACCGGTGCTGAATGCCGGTCATTATACGCTTGTTCCAATCCGACCTATCCATCCAGCCATGAAAAACCAGACCGAGTCGGTCTTAAGGCCGACTCGGTCTGGTTTTTGCCCTTGACACGCCCTCCCCTTCCGTGCTAAAAATACCGCCAATCGAACAGGAAAAACGTCGACGAGGACGAGTAGGCGTCAGCGCAGCGGCAAGAGAACCGGGCGGCAACAGGTGCAAGCCCGGTCCGCAAGCAGGCCTCGAATGGACCTCCGAGTTGAGCGGGCGAAAGGTTACCAGTAGCCCAATCCGGCGCCTCCGTTAGCAGGCAAGGGTATTAATCGGTCCGAATCCGAGCGTACCCAAAAGAGTGAGGCTGGCTTCGACCCCGTCGCAATCACGGCGGGGTTTTTCGTACCCGGCGCAAGCCGGGAGGCGGCCTAACCAGGGTGGCACCGCGGGAATCCCCCCCGTCCCTGAGACGAGAGGGGATTCTTTGTTTAAGCACCCCTCTCCGACAACGGCGGTTATCCGTCGTCGGGGAGGGGAAGGGGAAGGGGTCGACCCTCCCCTCTGTCCCCTCCCATCGGCGGAGTATCCGCCGATGGGAGGGGAGGAAAAGCGAGGTGCCATGACCGCTAAAACCACCGCGAAATCCGACGTCCCAACGCTGAGCCCGGTCGTGCGCGAAATCCCGGCCGACCTGGAAACGCCGACGTCGGCCTACCTCAAACTGCGCCGCAAAGCGGGCCCGTCCTTCCTGCTCGAATCGATCGAGGGCGGCGAACGCATCGCCCGCTACTCCTTCATCGGCGTCGAACCGCGCTGCGTTTACGTCCTGCGCGGCCGCAACCTCGAACGCCGCGAGAACGGCTCGGATCCGCAGATTCTCACCGCGGTGGAAGGCTCCGATCCTTTCCGCCTGCTGGAGGATGAAATGGGCCGGTTGAAAATGCCCGCCGCGCCCGCCTCCCCGGTCAAGCTCCCGCGCTTCCTGGGCGGCTTGGTGGGTTACCTGGGCTTCGAAAGCGTGCGCTACTTCGAGCCGCGGCTCGACCCGCTCTTGCATCCCTCCCCCTACCCGGAAGCGGTCTTCCTGCTGGCAGACACGATCGTCGCCTTCGACCACGTCCGCAGCAGCATGTTCCTGATCGCCTATCCCTTCGACGGGGTGAAAGAGGCGCGCCGCAAGCTTTCGGCGTTGGAACGGCGGCTGCGCAAACCGCTTCCGCCCGATGCTTCGGCCGCCGCGGGAGCCTCCGCCGCCGCGCCCGCGTTCGAATCCAACGTCGGGCAGGAGCGCTACGAGCGGATGGTGCTCGATTCCAAAGAGCATATCGTCGCCGGCGACGTGTTCCAGGTGCTTCCCTCGCAGCGCCTTTCGCGGACGACAAAGGCCGCGCCGTTCGACATCTACCGCGCCCTGCGCCGGCTCAACCCCTCGCCCTACATGTTCTTCTTCGATTTCGGGAACGTCGACGGCGAACCGTTCTACCTGGCCGGATCCTCCCCGGAGGTCTTCGTCCGCCTGGAAGGGGACAAGGCCAGCCTGCGGCCGATCGCCGGGACCAGCCCGCGCGGAGCGAGCCCCGAGCAGGACGCCGCAATCGAGCAAAAGCTGCTCGCCGACCCCAAGGAGCGCGCCGAACACGTGATGCTGGTCGACCTCGGGCGCAACGACCTCGGGAGGGTCTGCCGCTACGGCAGCGTGGACGTTCCGGAATACGCCGTCATCGAGCGCTACTCGCACGTGATGCACATCGTCTCGCAGGTGGAAGGCGAGATGCGCCCGGGCAAGAACGCCTTCGACCTGGTGCGGGCCGCGTTCCCGGCCGGAACCGTCAGCGGCGCGCCCAAGGTCCGGGCGGTGGAGATCATCGCCGAACTCGAGCCCGACGGGCGCGGGCCGTACGGCGGGGCGGTGGGTTATTTTTCCTTCGACGGATCGATGGACACCTGCCTGGCGATCCGCACCCTGATCGGCCGCGGGAAAACCGTTTCGGTCCAGGCCGGCGCCGGGATCGTCGCGGATTCCGATCCGCACCGCGAATATCAGGAGACCATGAACAAAGCCCGCGCCGTACTGCTCGCGGTCGAGCAGGCGGAGGGCCTCAACTCCTGACCCCCACCCCCTCTCCCCTTCTCCTGGCATACCCCCGCTTCGCGAGGGCAGGCGCCAGGAGAAGGGGAGAGGGGGGCAAGGGGAGAGAGGATGAGGAAAGGAGCACCCATGATCGCCGTAATCGACAACTACGATTCGTTCACCTACAACCTCGTGCAATTGCTGGGCGAGCTCGGAGCCGAGCCGGAAGTGTTCCGCAACGACCAGGCGACGATCGAAGAGATCGCCGCGCGAAATCCCACCCACCTGGTGATCAGCCCGGGGCCGGGCACGCCGGACGACGCCGGAATCTCGACCGAGACGATCCGTCACTTTCACGGGCGGATCCCGATCCTCGGCGTGTGCCTCGGGCACCAGTGCATCGGGGCGGCCTTCGGCGGAACAGTCGGACGCGCCTCGGGGATCATGCACGGCAAAACGTCGCGCGTTCATCACGCCGCCGATGGATTGCTGGCCGGATTGCCCTCTCCGCTGGAGGCCGGCCGCTACCACTCGCTGATCGTCTACGATCCAACGCCGGCCGAGCTCGAAGTGCTGGCGCGGGCCGAAACCGGAGAGATCATGGCGCTGCGCCACCGCCGCCACCCGACCTACGGACTGCAATTCCATCCGGAATCAATCCTGACCGGCGACGGCAAACGGATTCTGAAAAATTTTCTCGCGCTGCCCGCCGCCTCGGCGGCCGCCGCGCCGCCCAAGAAGGAGGATGCCAACATGCTCAAACCTTATATCGCCCAAGCCATGCGGCGCCAGGATCTGGCCGCCGCCGAGGCCGAAGCGGCGATGAACGTGATCATGACCGGCCGGGCCACCCCGGCCCAGATCGGCGCCTACCTCACGGCGCTGCGGATGAAAGGCGAGACGATCGAGGAAATCGCCGGATCGGCCCGCGGGATGCGCCAGAACGCCCTGCCGGTGATGTTTTCCAAACGCCCGCAGACTTTGTACGACACGGCCGGCACCGGCGGCGACGGCGCCGGCACCTTCAACTTCTCCACCGCGGCGGCGTTCGTCATCGCCGGGACGGGGCGCAAGGTGGCCAAGCACGGCAACCGCGCCGCCTCCTCCCAATGCGGCAGCGCCGACGTGCTCGCCGCGCTGGGGGTCAACATCGACATGACGCCCGAGGCGGCCGTGCGCGCGATTGACGAAGTCGGGATCGCGTTCTTCTTCGCGGCCAAGTACCATCCGGCGATGAAACACGCCGTCGGCCCGCGGCGCGAGATCGGCCAGCGCACGATTTTCAACTTTCTCGGGCCGCTGACCAATCCGGCCGGGGCCGACGTGCAGGTGATCGGCGTCCCGGATCCGGCGCTGACCGAGCCGCTGGCGGAAGTCCTCGGCGGCCTCGGGGGGCGGGCAGCCTACGTGGTCCACGGCTTCGGCGGATTGGACGAGCTCAACGCCGGCGGCCCGAACCGGGTCAGCCACTTAAAGGACGGCGCGGTGCGCACGTTCGATTTCGACCCGGCCGAGGCCGGGATCCCGCGGGCCGACCCGCAGGAGCTGCGCGGCGGGACGGCCGAGGAGAACGCCGCGCTGATGCGGGCGGTCCTTTCCGGAAAGGGGTCGCCGGCGGTTCGCGACGCGGTGCTGCTCAACGCGGCCGCGGCGATCGCCGCCGAGAGCGGAGATTTTCCGGCGGCGCTCGCCGAAGCCCGCACCGCGCTCGATTCCGGGGCGGCGCGGAAGGCGATGGAAGGGTTGATCGCGTTCAAGTAAGCCCTCATCCCCACCCCGGTCCCTTCGGGACCGCCCCTCCCCCTTTTCCTGGAGTTGCTCCAGGAGAAGGGGGAGGGGACGGGGAGGGGGAGGGGGTTGAGGAAGGAAAACACATGCTCTCACAAATCCTCGACCACAAACGTTCCGAAATCGCACGGCTCGACCTCCGCGAATGGAAGGGACGGGCGGCGGATTCTGCCGCGCCGCGCGGATTCCTGCCGTTCAAGACTACCCGCGCGGCGCGGCCGCTGGGCGCGCCGATGCTCGTGGCCGAGATCAAACGCGCCTCGCCCTCGCGCGGGGAACTCAATCCCGGCCTCGATCCGCTGCACCAGGCGCGGCTCTACGCCGAGAACGGCGCGGCGGCGGTCTCGATCCTGACCGACGAAAAGTTCTTCCGCGGCGCCGTCGGCGATCTTGCGGCCGTGCGGGGCCAAGCCCTGCGGATCGAAGACGGACGGCCGCTGCCCCTCCTGCGCAAGGATTTCCTGATCGCGCCGGTCCAGGTGTACCAGAGCCGGGCGCTGGGGGCGGACGCAGTCCTGCTGATCGCCGCCGCGCTCGAGGACGGCGCGCTCGAGCACCTGCACGCGCTGGCGCTCGAACTCGGGCTCGCGCCCCTGGTCGAAATCCACGCCGGCAGGGAGCTCGACCGCGCGCTGCGCATCCCCGAACTGCGCTGGCTGGGCGTGAACAACCGCGACCTGGCCACCTTTAAAGTCCGCACGCAAACCTGCCTCGAACTTGGGCCGGAGATCCCGCCCGCGGTCGGATCGGTCGCCGAATCGGGGATCTTCACCGCCGCGGATTCGCGCGCGGCGGGGAACGCCGGATACGACGCGATCCTGGTCGGCCAAGCCCTGGTGACGGCGAAGGATCCGGCGGCGAAGGTGCGCGAACTGGCCAGGGCCCCCCTCAGCTCCCTTCATTCGGCGATGCCGAACGGGGGAAGACCGAAAGGGGAATCATGATCGTCAAAATCTGCGGCCTGACCAACCTGGAGGACGCGCGGGACGCGGCCGAACTGGGCGCGGATTATTTGGGATTCAACTTCTACCCGAAGAGTCCGCGGTCGATCGCCGAGCTGGAATGCGAGAAAATCGTCGCCGCCTTGCGGAAGGATTTTCCGCGCACGGCCAGCGCCGGCGTTTTCGTCAACCACCCGCCGGCCGACGTCATCCGCATCGTCAAGCGCTGCGGTTTGGATGCGGTCCAGCTTTCGGGCGACGAGCCGCCCCAGGCGCTGGCGGCGCTCTCGGAGGCGGGCATCCGGGCCTTCAAGGCAGTCCGCGCGCCGATCGGCGAGGACGCCCTCGCGCGGATGGCCGCCGCGGACGAACCGGCGCTGCTGCTGGATGCGAACGTCGCCGGGCGGTACGGGGGCACCGGACGCACGGCGGATTGGGATTGGGCCCGGACGGTGGCCGCGCGCCGTCCGGTTTTCCTCGCCGGCGGTCTGACCCCGGAAAACGTGGGCGACGCCGTCCGCGCGGTGCGCCCGTGGGGGGTGGATACGGCGTCGGGCGTGGAATCGGCCGCGGGGAAGAAGGACCGCGGCCGGGTGGCGGCCTTCATCGATTCGGCGCGCCGCGCGGAACGGGGTCTGGCCGCACGGATCGAACCGGCGCGGATCGAGGATGCGGCGGAAATCCTGGCCCTGCAGATCCTCGCCTACCGCAGCGAGGCCGAGCTCTATCACGATTATTCCATCGCCCCCCTGCGGCAGACTCCGGCGGAGATCGCCTCCGAATTCGGCGTCAAGCGGTTCCTGAAGGCGACCCTCGACGGGCGGATCGTCGGCTCGGTGCGCGGAGAGCTCCGTGACGCGACCTGCCGCGTCGGCCGGCTGATCGTCCATCCCACCTGCCAGAACCGCGGGATCGGCGGCCGTCTGCTGCAGGCGATCGAAGCGCATTTCCCCGACGCGGAGCGGTTCGAGCTGTTCACCGGCGAACTCAGCCGGCGCAACCTGCGCCTCTACGAAAAGAACGGCTACCGGGAATTCCACCGGGAGCCGATGAACGATCGGGCGATGATGATCTACTTGGAGAAACGAAATCCGGAACGCCGGCGTTGATCTGGCCAAATCCAATTTCAGCGGATGACGCGGTAGAGCAGGAAATAAGTCCCGCGCCAAACCGAGCCCTCCGCGTATCGAAGGTATCCGTGAAAAGAATCGCGTTGTCAGGGATAAAACCGACCGGCATCCCGCACTTAGGTAACTATCTGGGAATGATCCGCCCCGCGCTGGAATTGGCGAAGGAGTATCGGGCGTTTTATTTCATCGCCGACGCCCACGCCCTGAACCAAACCCGCGACGCCGAGGAGTTGGCCCGCCGGACGTACGAGACGGCGGCCGCCCTGCTGGCGGCCGGCCTGAATCCGGAGCAGGTGACCTTTTTCCGCCAGTCCGACATCCCCGAGGTCTTCGAACTGGCGGTGATCTTGGCGGCGTCGACCGCTAAGGGATTGCTCAACCGGGCTCACGCCTACAAGGCCGCGGTCGACGCCAACCGCGCGGCGGGGCGCGACGAGGACGCCGGGATCAACATGGGGCTATTCACTTACCCGATTCTGATGGCGGCGGACATCCTGCTTTACGGCAGCCACGCCGTCCCAGTCGGGGGGGACCAGCGCCAGCACATCGAAATGACGCAGGACATCGCCGAGGCGTTCAACCGGACCTACGGGGAGGTTCTGACGATCCCCGAGGCCGTCATCGGCGAAGCGGTGGCCGACATCCCCGGAACGGACGGGCGAAAAATGAGCAAGGGATCCGACAACGTGATCCCGATCTTCGCGCCGCCGGAGGAACTGCGCCGGCGGATTGCGGGGATTGTCACCGATTCCCGCCCGCCCCACCAGCCGAAGGATCCCGGGCAGGATACGCTCTTCCGCTTGTACGCCTTTTTCGCAACGCCCGAGGAAACCGATTCCCTGCGAGCCCGGTACCTGCGCGGCGGGATCGGGTACGGGGAGGTCAAGCAGGCGCTATTTGCCGTGTTGCAGCGGACCTTCGGCGAAGCCCGCGGCCGGTACGAGGAATACGCCCGCAACCACCCCTACCTGAACAGCATCCTGCGCTACGGCGCGGTGAAGGCCCGCGCCGCCGCCACGCCGATGCTTAAGAGAGTCCGGCAGGCGGTTGGAATTGGGGATTAGGAATCCGCGGAGAACAATGAGGCACACGGAGAAAAATCCGTGACCCTCCGTGCCCTCCGCGGATAATAAAAACAGAATACCGCGCTTCCGAAGTCTTGATTATCCGGAATGGAGAAGGGATATTCGATGAATCCACGGAGAACACGGAGGTGCACGGAGAAAAATCCGTGACCCTCCGTGCCCTCCGTGG